>NZ_JADCKV010000036.1:0-25607 GCF_014982105.1 Enterobacter cloacae complex sp. P18RS
GGGCAGGGCATACGGGCCAATAAACAGACGCTGCCAGGCGTCTTTCAACGCTTCATCCGATGGGGTCTTAAACATACTGGCGACAGGCAGCAGATTTCCCTCCGCCAGCGGCCAGTCCTGAACCCAGTCACCTGCGGTCAGGGCACTCACCAGCGGCGCGGTCTGCTCGCTGTCTGGAGCGAAATAAAACAGCGCGCCCAGTACCCGGGCGCTGAACGCGAACGATTCGCGGTGTGAGACGTCATTCATTACAACTTTCCTTACTTGCGCGCGGGTAGCCCCGCGCACCTGTGTTAACCTGCAATTGCTAACCCTGCGGTCATATGCAGACCATAAAATAGCCCACGGCCAATCAGTTCACCCAGCGCCACCAGCACGACACCTGCAAACAGGCCGAGCGTTTTTGGCTCCTGACGACGAATCAGCGGGTAGATCCAGCAGCCTAAACCCGCCGCCAGCAACGCGATGCGCCATACCTGAAGCGAACCATAATCCGGAAGCAGGGCGTTAGCCTGCTGGATGGAACTCTGTATTGTCCCCAGCGTATTGCTTTGCAACACGACGACCGCCACGCAGACGATAAGTGCCAGTACGCTGACTGACGCGGCAAGAGTACCTTTGAATGTCACGTTTGCGACGCGCAGCAGCAGCGCGGCCAGTAGAGGACCAGCCAGAACCATCGTCAGGAAGAAGCTCAGCGTGGTGTAACCCGTATACCAGGTCGGGACAGTCTCAATCTGATAGACCCGGGTCATCGCCCAGACAAAAACGATGCCCAGGATCTGGCTGACAACCAGCCAGATTTTGCCCAAAGCTGGGGGCATTTTACCGATAACCGACACCAGCCACCAGAAACCGCCCACGGCAAAGAAGATCGAACCCGCCGCGATCTCATTACTCAGCGCTGACGCGCCCACGCGGTTAAGCGAGTTGAAGGCACGCAGCGGGGAGCCAAGATGCAGTACCGAGGCCATAAACCCAATACCCATTACCAGCCAGAGAAAAAACAGGCTGCGCACGATGCGCATTCTGGCCTTGTCATCATTTTCCTTAAGCCAGACGAAGCCCATCACGATTAACGCGCCGGCCACGCACTGCCCGAAAACGGTGAAGATCACCAGCGGCCATTCATGCCATCCACTTCCCATCTCACACCTCCTTCGGGTTTGCCAGGTAGCCGGTGGTGTCACCCGTCGGACGGCTGTTGGCGTTAGGTTTAATCACAATACTCGGCTTTGTGAAGTGCGCAGACGGCAGCGGCGCGACGGCAGCAAGCTGACCGTGTTTTTTGCGCAGCTCCTCAATCGGGCCAAAGTCCAGCGCGCGCAGCGGGCAGGATTCGACGCAGATGGGCTTTTTGCCGTCCGCCACGCGGCTGTGGCAGCCGTCGCACTTGGTCATGTGGCCTTTGGCGGCATTGTACTGCGGCGCGCCGTACGGGCAGGCCATGTGGCAGTAGCGACAGCCGATGCAGACATCCTCGTCCACCACCACAAAACCGTCGTCGCGCTTGTGCATTGCCCCGCTCGGGCAGACCTTGGTGCAGGCCGGATCTTCGCAGTGGTTGCAGGCAATCGACAGGTAATAGGCGAAGACATTCTGATGCCAGACGCCGTTGTCCTCCTGCCAGTCGCCGCCCGCGTATTCATAAATACGCCGGAAGCTGACGTCCGGGGTCAGGTCTTTGTAATCCTTGCAGGCCAGCTCGCAGGTTTTACACCCGGTGCAGCGGCTGGAATCAATAAAAAATCCATACTGGGTAGTCATCGGTTAATCCTTATGCCTTCTCGATCTGCACCAGGTTCGTGTGCTGCGGGTTGCCTTTCGCCAGCGGTGACGGGCGGTGCGTGGTCAGGGTATTGATGCAGGAGCCGTGATCGACACGATCGCCGTTCATGTTGGCGTCATGCCAGGCGCCCTGGCCCATCGCGCTTACGCCGGGCATGATGCGCGGGGTGACTTTCGCGGCAATACGCACTTCGCCGCGGTCGTTGAAGACGCGCACCATATCCCCGTTTTTGATTCCACGTTGCTCCGCATCCACAGGGTTAAGCCACACCTCCTGGCGACAGGCGGCCTGGAGCACATCCACGTTGCCGTAGCTGGAGTGGGTACGGGCTTTAAAGTGGAAACCGAACAGTTGCAGCGGGAACTTGCTGCGCTCGGGCGCGTCCCAGCCTTCAAAGGTTGAGGTATAGACCGGCAGCGGGGTGATGGTTTCGTCTTTTTGCAGTTCCCAGGTTGCCGCAATATCCGCCAGCTTGCTGGAGTAGATCTCGATTTTGCCCGACGGGGTTTTCAGCGGATTGGCATCCGGATCGTCACGGAATTTTTTATAGGCCACAAAATGTCCGTTAGGATCTTTGCGCTTATAAATACCCATTTTTTTCAGCGCATCGTAGGATGGCAGCAGCGGATCTTTGGCGACCATTTTGGCGTACAGGTAGCGCAGCCACTGCTCCTGCGTACGGCCTTCGGTGAATTTCTGATGGATATCCGGTCCGAGGCGTTTCGCCACTTCACTCATGATCCAGTAGATGGGCTTGCGCTCGAACTTCGGGGCGGTAACCGGCTGGAGAAAAATCAGGTATCCCATGTTGCCGGCGTAATCGTTGGGGATGATATCTTCCTGCTCGACGGTCATCAGGTCCGGCAGAACAATATCGGCATACTTCGCGGACGAGGTCATAAAGTTGTCGATGACGACGATCGTTTCGCACTTGTTCTCATCCTGCAAAATGTCGTGAGTTTTGTTGATATCGGAGTGCTGGTTGATGATGGTATTACCCGCGTAGTTCCAGATGAACTTGATCGGCACATCGAGCTTATCTTTGCCGCGTACGCCGTCGCGCAGGGCGGTCATCTCCGGTCCACGGGCAATGGCATCCGTCCAGCTGAAGCAGGAGATTTGCGTTTTCACCGGATTTTCCGGCAGCGGCATGCGTTCGATGGTGATGGTGTAGGTCGATTCGCGCGCGCCGCTGTTGCCGCCGTTAATGCCGACGTTGCCGGTCAGGATCGGCAGCATGGCGATGGCGCGGGACGTTTGCTCCCCGTTAGCCTGACGCTGCGGGCCCCAGCCCTAGCAAATGTAGGCCGGTTTCGCCGAACCGATTTCACGGGCCAGCTTAATGATGCGATCGGCAGGGATGCCCGTTATGCGAGACGCCCACTCAGGGGTTTTCGCGGTTTTGTCATCACCCTGGCCGAGAATATAGGCTTTGTAATGACCATTAGCCGGTGCGCCTTCCGGCAGGGTTTTTTCGTCATAACCCACGCAGTATTTATCGAGGAAAGGTTGATCGACCAGATTTTCATTAATCAGCACCCACGCAATACCTGCCACCAGCGCGGCATCGGTGCCCGGACGAATCGGGATCCACTCGTCTTCACGCCCTGCGGCAGTGTCGGTGTAGCGCGGATCGATAACGATCATCCGCGCGTTTGACCGTTCGCGCGCCTGCTCAAGGTAGTAAGTGATCCCGCCGCCGCTCATGCGCGTTTCCGCCGGATTATTGCCGAACATCACGACCAGTTTGGTGTTTTCGATATCCGATGTGCTGTTGCCGTCGTTGCTGCCGTAGGTGTAGGGCATTGCGCAGGCGATCTGCGCGGTGCTGTAGGTGCCGTAGTGGCTGAGGAAGCCGCCGTAGCAGTTCATCAGGCGCGCGACCAGCGAGGCATAAGGGGAGGAGCGGGTGATGTTGCCGCCTACAATTCCGGAGGAGTAGTTAATGTAGACCGCTTCGTTGCCGTATTTTTCGACCACGCTTTTCAGGCTCGCGGCGATGGTGTCCAGCGCTTCTTCCCAGGTGATACGCTCAAACTTGCCTTCTCCGCGTTTGCCCACGCGTTTCATCGGATAGTTCAGACGGTCTGGGTGATTAATGCGACGGCGAATTGAACGGCCTCGCAGACAGGCGCGAACCTGATGGTTGCCGTAAATATCCTCGCCGGTATTATCCGTTTCAACCCAGTAGACTTCGTCATCGCGAACGTGCAGACGTAGCGCGCAGCGGCTACCGCAGTTTACCGAGCAGGCGCCCCAGACAACTTTGTCTTCTGCGGGCTGAATAGCGGACTGCACAGCGGCGGCGGCGCTTTTCAGACCAAAAGGTAATGCGATCCCACCGGCGGCAAGCGCAAGGGATCCTATGGCAGTAGATTTAACCAGAGTTCGACGGCTTATACCGCCGTGATGTTCAACTTCGGACATAACTCACCCCATCATTGTTAATAATTATTTTCACCCGTGACTACAACCGGGCTAATGATGGGGGGAGTGTTACTTATTTAGAGGTATTAAATATTAATCCTCGTCAAATCAGGGGAATTGAGTGGGAAAATCATTGCGGCTCAGCGGGCGCATTCTCTTGCGTACCTGCGCCGCTCACCGGGTAGTTGCCGCTACTGGTGCGGGTGTACAAAATTTTGAAAGTATCGTTGGCACAATGCCCAACGACCTGCGCATCCGGCTGATCGGCCTGATCGTTCGGGACGATGTTCAGGGTAAAGCCAGACTCCGGTACGCCGTTGTTGATAATCTTCTGCTGAATGTCGCTTTTCACGCGCTCGCAGGAGTCCGGGGCCGCAAGAAGAGCGGGTGAAGCACTCATTAACAGCAGGGCGGTAATCCAGGGTAACCGTTTCATCTGTAGCTCCTTTTCACTGTGTGGACTGTAAGCATAGCAGGGTTAGGGTAAGCTTTTGTTTTTGGACCTGTCTTTCTGAATTGTCCTGGAGCCGTAATCATGTTGAAGAATGTTAGATTACCCTTTGCCCTGATCGATTATTTGATTCAATAAAGGAGTTATGGCTCTTCGATAACGGTGGCGAAGCTTTGCAGCTAACGGCCTTTCCCGCATAAGTAAATTCCAAATTTTTTTCTTTTTGGCATCCAGCATGGCATCACCTTTTGATTCATTAATTGTTGAAACATTGGCTTCTTCGGAAAGGCGTACTGGATAAGGTACTATAGAGTGAATTTTAGCCAGTGATAGGTCTTCGAATAAACTCCATTTATCGGCAACCATCCATACAGGATAAAGGTTATCCAGAAGGCTTCTAGCAGCTTTTTGATTGATAATGTATGCATGAGTAGTCGTGGCATGCTGAGTCTTATGTATATTATATGAGCCGAAAATGTGTTTGAACGGTTTTTTGTAATATTTATTGACTCGACTCAGAAGAAGTATCTCAGGTTTTGTTTTGCTGAGCGTAACGCTATTAAGTATCTCACGCAGATCGCTGTTTAGTACAACATCATCCTCAAGGATAAGAGCGGCGTCGATATTTTCATCTATTATTCTTTTGTATATTTTTTGATGGCTTAATGCACAACCCACTTCTCCCGGGAGAAAAGCATAATTTGTCTCCCGTGTGACATTTCTTAGTTCAGTTTCAGTCATTTTTCGACCATCTACTGCTTCAATAAACTCGTATGCAATGTTCAATTCGGACAATTGACATTCCATTTTCGCACGACGTTCGAGCGAGTGTTTGAGATTGACTATAAAAGTTCTCATCCTTTTAGCGTTCCTTAAAGACTTAATAGCTGGGCCAAATTCATACATTTTACCAGTATTCGAACCAATTCAACATCGCTACCATACTATTTGCTACTATGAGTGCCACAATCCTTTCATTCTTTTGGTAAATGATGTGAATAAATACGCAGCGATAACGCTACTGGCAACGGTACTGGTGGGATGCGACAACAACACCGCGCCGCTGTCATTTACGCCGGAGATGGCGAGTTTTTCGAACGAGTTTGACTTTGATCCTCTGCGCGGGCCGGTGAAGGATTTTACCCAGACGCTGTTCAACGATAAGGGTGAAGTCTCTAAACGTGTGACCGGCACGATGTCAACGGAAGGGTGTTTCGATACGCTTGAACTGCACGATCTCGACGCTAATACGGGCGTTGCGCTGGTGCTGGATGCTAACTACTACGTCGATGCGGAAACCCAGCAGCAGAAGGTAAAGTTGCAGGGAAAATGTCAGCTGGCGGAACTGCCGTCTGCCGGCCTGACGTGGGACACCGACGATAACGGGTTTGTGGTTGCCGCGCACAGCAAAGAGATGGAAGTGAAGTACCAGTATGACGCCGACGGCTACCCGCTGGGTAAAACTACGGTTTCCGGCGACAAGCGTTTATCGGTCAAGTCGGTGCCGTCGAAAGATCTGCGCAAGCGCATGGATTATACGGCGGTAAGCCTGTTGAACGATAAACCGATGGGCAATGTAAAGCAGAGCTGTGATTACGATCGCCATAATAACCCGGTGAGCTGTGAGCTGGTGATCACCGATGACAGCGTCAAACCTGCCGTTGAGCACAAGTACACCATCAAAAACAGCATTGAATATTATTGAGAATAAAACCGCGCAGGTTACTGCGCGGTGGGTTTAAGCAGGCTGGCGGAGGAGGACTTATGCCCGGCCAGATGCTGATGCTGGAAAATGCACATGCGGATGGTGTTACGGTATTCGCCGTTAATAAAGAACTCATGGATCAGTTCACCTTCCACCATAAAGCCCAGCTTACGGTAGATATGAATCGCTTTTTCGTTCTCTTTGTCGACGATAAGGTAAAGCTTGTAGAGATTCAGGACGTTAAACCCGTAATCCATCGCCAGCTTTGCCGCCCGGGACGCAAGACCTTTCCCCTGGTGCTCCGGTGAAATAATGATCTGAAATTCCGCCCGACGGTGAACGTGGTTGATCTCAACCAGTTCAACCAGCCCGGCTTTCTCACCTTCGCACTCCACCACAAACCGGCGTTCACTCTGATCGTGGATATGCTTGTCGTAGAGATCGGACAGCTCGACAAACGCCTCATAAGGCTCTTCAAACCAGTAGCGCATCACGCTGGCATTGTTGTCGAGCTGGTGAACAAAGCGTAAATCTTCGCGCTCCAGCGGACGGAGCTTAACGTCACACGGCGTCGACATTACGGTGCTACCGTGCGGCCAGTGCGACGATCCAGACAGCGCAGGGTGTTAGGCTCCCAATAGGCGTTGACGTTGGCACTTTGCTGGCATTTGTCGCGGGCATCAAACGCGACGTCTTCTTTATCCCACTCTTTTTCCACACGCTTATTCACTTTCTGACGCAGGCTGCGGGTGTCATTCCATTGTTCTTTGTCCATGGCGGCGTTCTGACGGCTTTGCGCGCTGTCACCAGACTCAATGATGAGTTTGCTGGTTTCGGCTGATGCCGTTGCGGCGAAGGCGAACGATGACAGCGCCAGTACGGCTGTCAGACAAAGGCGTTTGCTTAATGTAGTCATAGCGTTTCCTTTAAACGGGTGCAGACAATCGGATTACCCCGTTGGATTCTACACCAATCCGAAAGGGTGTCATACCCGCGCGGCAGGTATGGGAACGATGTGAACATTATCGCGTATGATGTCTAAATCAATCCTCACGAAACGAGAAAAATGTTCAAAACGACGCTGCTTTTTTTCGCGACCGCGCTGTGCGAAATCATCGGATGCTTTTTGCCGTGGCTCTGGCTAAAGCGGGGCGCTTCCGCGCTGCTGCTGATCCCGGCGGGTGTGTCCCTGGCCCTTTTTGTCTGGCTGCTCACCCTGCATCCGGCCGCCAGCGGGAGGGTATATGCGGCCTACGGCGGAGTGTACGTCTGTACCGCGCTGCTGTGGCTGCGCGTTGTCGATGGCGTCAGGCTAAGCCTGTATGACTGGGCAGGCGCGCTGATTGCCCTGTGCGGCATGTTGATCATCGTGGCCGGTTGGGGACGCGCATAAGCGTCTTTATAGTGTGATCGCCCGCTGATTTTACGATC
Source organism: Enterobacter cloacae complex sp. P18RS (assembly GCF_014982105.1). Lineage (NCBI taxonomy): Bacteria > Pseudomonadati > Pseudomonadota > Gammaproteobacteria > Enterobacterales > Enterobacteriaceae > Enterobacter > Enterobacter cloacae complex sp. P18RS. The sequence continues at coordinate 7,804 of NZ_JADCKV010000036.1, forward strand.
ATTATACTTGTATGGTAGTAGTGTAGTTGCGTAAATTTCCTGCATCACAACGAGCGATGTAAGGAAATGGATTATGAAGATTGTCGGGGCTGAAGTATTTGTCACCTGCCCGGGGCGTAACTTTGTCACCCTTAAAATCACCACCGATGAGGGCATTGTCGGCCTGGGTGATGCCACGCTGAACGGACGTGAACTTTCCGTTGCCTCCTACCTGAAAGATCACCTGTGCCCTCAGTTGATTGGCCGCGATGCGCACCGCATCGAAGATATCTGGCAGTTCTTCTATAAAGGCGCTTACTGGCGTCGTGGTCCGGTCACCATGTCAGCGATTTCTGCCGTGGATATGGCGCTGTGGGACATTAAGGCGAAAGCCGCGAACATGCCGCTCTATCAGCTTCTGGGCGGAGCCTCCCGGGAAGGGGTGATGGTTTATTGTCACACCACCGGGCACACCATTGACGACGTGCTGGAAGATTATGCCCGTCATAAAGAGATGGGCTTCAAGGCAATTCGCGTGCAGTGCGGCGTGCCGGGAATGAAAACCACCTACGGCATGGCAAAAGGAAAAGGGCTGGCGTATGAGCCAGCGACCAAGGGCGCCTGGCCGGAAGAGCAGCTGTGGTCCACTGAAAAATACCTCGACTTCACGCCGAAACTGTTCGACGCAGTGCGCAGTCAGTTCGGCTTCAATGAACATCTCCTTCACGACATGCACCACCGTCTGACGCCCATCGAAGCGGCGCGATTCGGCAAAAGCATTGAAGAGTACCGTCTGTTCTGGATGGAAGATCCGACTCCCGCTGAAAACCAGGAGTGTTTCCGCCTGATCCGCCAGCACACCGTCACGCCAATTGCGGTGGGGGAAGTGTTCAACAGCATCTGGGACTGCAAGCAGCTGATTGAAGAGCAGCTCATTGACTATATCCGCGCCACCATAACCCATGCGGGCGGCATCACCGGGATGCGTCGCATTGCGGACTTTGCCTCACTTTATCAGGTGCGTACCGGCTCACACGGCCCGTCGGATCTGTCGCCGATTTGCCACGCCGCGGCGCTGCATTTTGACCTGTGGGTACCGAACTTTGGCGTGCAAGAGTATATGGGGTATTCGGAGCAGATGCTGGAAGTGTTCCCGCACAGCTGGCGCTTCGATAACGGCTATATGCACCCGGGCGACAAGCCAGGGCTGGGCATTGAGTTTGATGAGAAGCTGGCGGCGAAATACCCGTACGATCCGGCTTATCTGCCGGTGGCCCGTCTGGAAGACGGCACCCTCTGGAACTGGTAAACGAGGAGCGAATGATGAAAAGCGTAGTGATCCAACAGCCGGATGTGCTGGTGATTGAAGAGCGTCCTCTCCCGTTGCCGGGCGCAGGCGACGTCCGCGTCAAAATTAAGCTCGCCGGTATTTGCGGTTCAGACAGCCATATCTATCGCGGGCATAACCCGTTTGCGAAATACCCGCGGGTAATCGGTCACGAGTTCTTTGGCGAAATAGACGCGGTTGGCGAAGGCGTGGAGGGCACCCGACTGGGCCAGCGCGTTTCGGTTGATCCGGTGATCAGCTGCGGGCACTGCTACCCATGTTCCGTTGGAAAACCGAACGTTTGTACTTCGCTGGTGGTGCTGGGCGTCCACCGTGACGGCGGCTTCAGCGAATACGCCGTGGTGCCGGCGAAAAATGCCTGGCGCATTCCGGATGCGATCCCTGACCACCACGCGGTGATGGTTGAGCCATTCACCATTGCCGCCAACGTAACGGGGCAGGCGAAACCCACCGAACAGGATGTGGCGCTGATTTACGGCGCAGGCCCGATGGGGCTGGTCACCGTGCAGGCGCTGAAGGGCGTTTACAAGGTGAAGCAGGTCATCGTGGTGGATCGCATTGATGAGCGGCTGGAGATGGCGCAACGCAGCGGCGCAGACTGGGTCTTCAACAACGGCGAGCATTCTTTACAGGCCGCGCTGGATGAAAAAGGCATCAAGCCGACGTTAATCATCGATGCTGCCTGTCATCCGTCCATTTTACAGGAAGCGATTACGCTGGCGTCTCCGGCGGCGCGCATCGTGCTGATGGGCTTCTCCAGCGACCCGAGCCAGATTGTGCAGCAGGGGATCACCGGCAAAGAGCTGTCGATCTTCTCTTCGCGCCTGAATGCCAACAAATTCCCGGTGGTCATTGATTGGCTGGAAAAAAGGCTGATCGACCCTGAAAAACTGGTCACCCATACATTTGACTATCACCACGTTACAGACGCCATCGAACTGTTTGAAAAAGACCAGCGGCAGTGCTGCAAAGTCTTGCTCACGTTCGACCAATAATAATTCACGCGGTTAAGAGCCTGCGAAGACAGGCTCTCAGTGGTACGCATCTTACCTTGCAGAGATAGCCATTATGACTCAAGCACAACCTCAAAGAAGTACGTCAGATCTGGTGAAAGCCGCCGTATCTGGCTGGCTGGGCACCGCCCTGGAGTTTATGGATTTCCAGCTCTACTCCCTTGGCGCCGCGCTGGTGTTTCATGAAATTTTCTTCCCTGAGCAGTCCGCGGCCATGGCGCTGATCCTGGCGATGGGCACCTACGGCGCAGGCTACATCGCGCGTATTGTCGGGGCATTTATCTTCGGCAGAATGGGCGACAGAATTGGCCGTAAAAAAGTGCTGTTTATCACCATCACCATGATGGGGATCTGCACCACCTTAATCGGCGTCCTGCCAACCTACGCGCAGATCGGGATTTTCGCACCGGTGCTGCTGGTGACGCTGCGTATTATTCAGGGGCTGGGCGCGGGGGCTGAAATCTCCGGCGCAGGCACCATGCTGGCCGAATACGCCCCGAAGGGTAAACGCGGCATCATCTCCTCGCTGGTGGCCATGGGCACCAACTGCGGGACGCTGAGCGCCACGGCGATCTGGGCCGTGATGTTCTTTGCCCTCGATCGTGAAGAACTTATTGCCTGGGGCTGGCGCGTGCCGTTCCTCGCCAGCGTGGTGGTGATGATCTTCGCCATCTGGCTGCGTATGAACCTTAAAGAGAGCCCGGTGTTTGAGAAGGTAAACGATGCCGAAGCCGTTGCGCCGGTTGCTGCGCAGGATACCTCGGTCGGCGCGATGTTTAAGAGCAAATCGTTCTGGCTGGCGACGGGGCTGCGCTTTGGTCAGGCCGGTAACTCTGGGCTTATCCAGACCTTCCTTGCCGGGTACTTGGTACAGACGCTGTTATTTGATAAGGCGATCCCAACCGATGCGCTGATGATCAGCTCGATTCTTGGCTTCGTCTCCATCCCGCTGCTGGGCTGGCTGTCCGATAAAGTGGGGCGCCGTCTGCCATATATCATCCTTAACATTTCAGCCATTATTCTGGCTTACCCGATGCTGTCGATTATCGTCGATAAGAGTTACGCGCCGGGCGTGATTATGCTCTCTATCATCGTTATTCATAACTTTGCGGTGCTCGGGCTGTTTGCGCTGGAAAACATCACCATGGCGGAGATGTTTGGTTCGCGAAACCGCTTTACCCGCATGGCGATCTCCAAAGAGGCGGGCGGTCTGGTGGCGGTAGGCTTTGGTCCAGTGCTGGCGGGGATCTTCTGCAATATGACCGGGTCCTGGTGGCCGATTGTGGCGATGCTGGTGGCGTACTCGCTGATTGGGCTGGTCTCCGCTTTGCTGATGCCAGAAGTGCGCGACCGCGATTTGAGCCTGGTGGAAGATGCAGCTGAACCCCTGCGCCAGAGCGATACCGCAGCGAAGCAGCGGAAATATGGAGCCCTGTCATGAGTTTTATTAACGATAACTTTATGATTGGCAATGCGAGAGGTGTTGAACTTTATCGCAACGTCGCGAAAGCGCTGCCAATTATTGATTATCACTGTCACCTGGACGCGAAAGATATCTTCGAGAATAAAAATCTCGATAATATTGCCGAACTCTGGCTGGCTGGCGATCATTATAAATGGCGCGCCATGCGCGCCAACGGTATTGACGAAAAATACATTACGGGCGATGCCCCGGCGGAGGATAAATTTGCGGCATGGGCTGAAACGGTCGAAGCGAGCTATGGAAATCCGCTCTATCACTGGACTCATTTAGAACTTCACCACTATTTTAACTGTGACGAACCGCTGGGCAGGCATAACTGGCGTGAAATAATGGAGCGCTGTAATCTGCTATTGCAGCAGCCTGATTTTACGCCGAGGGAACTCATTAAACGCTCCAGGGTAGAAGTTATTTGCACGACAGATGCTCCGCTTGATGATTTACGCTACCATCAATTATTGCGTGATGACGCGACGTTCAACGTTAAGGTATTACCGACCTTTCGTCCGGACGATGTTTTTGCGCAAAACGCGGAACAGTTTGCCGACTTTATCGATCGATTAGGTGAGACGACAGGATCTAAAATCCAGACATTCAGCGATTTTGTTAAGGGAATGAGCCAGCGTATTGCCTGGTTCCACGAAATGGGGTGCCGAATTTCCGATCACGGACCCGTGGAGATCCATTCTCAGTCAGCAGATGAAAGACAGGTTGAATCCGTGTTTGCCCGAAAGCGCCGGGGTGAAAATCTGGACGCCCGTAATAATGCGATTCTTGACAGTGCCATTTTTATTATGCTGGCGCATAATTACAGGCAGCATAACTGGGCAATGCAGATACACTTCGGTGCGATTCGCAATAATAATTCCCGCATGTACCGTTCTTTGGGTAGTAATACTGGTTTTGACTCGCTGACCGATCAGTCGAATCTTGCGGCCAATCTCAACCAACTCCTGGATGCAATGACGCAGGCTGAAGCTTTGCCCAAAACCATTCTATATAACCTCAACGCCAGCTATAACGATATTGTCGCGTCGACTATCGCTAATTTTCAGACTGCGGAATTGGGCGTTAAATCGCCGATACAGTTTGGCTCCGGATGGTGGTTTAACGACACTCAACGCGGAATGGAAAACCAGCTACATAGCCTTGCGGATCAGGGGCTATTAATGAATTTTGTCGGTATGTTAACCGATTCCCGTAGTCTGGTTTCGTATACTCGCCACGATTATTTCCGACGTATTTTGTGCAATATCATTGGTGGCTGGGTGGAGCGTGGTGAAGTTCCGGATAATAACGCCATCCTAACGAAGATGGTTAAAAATATTTGCCATGATAATGCTGAAAACTATTTCAGATTCTAAATTCTACTCACTGAGTGGGGATGGAACATGTCTCGTACTGCAAAAAAAATTACTATTCCGGTTAGTATCGGCTACGGACTAACGGATATTATGGGCGGCGGTGCCTTTACCGTTATCGGCGCCTGGTTATTATTCTTCTATACGACATTTGTTGGGTTGTCACCGGTTGAAGCGGCGTCTATTGTTGCTATAGCGCGCATTGTCGATGCTATCGTTAGTTTGTTTATGGGAAGTTTCACTGACCATTTTTACAAAAACTATTTTGGTAAAAAATTTGGTCGCCGACGTTTCTTTTTGCTGATCGGTGCACCGTTGATGCTGGTCTATGCATTGCTGTGGCTTGATGGCATGACATACGGTTTTTATCTCGCCGTCTATCTAGCATTTGAAATTATTGCTGCAATGGTACTGATCCCGTGGGAAACGTTACCGTCAGAAATGACAAAAGACTTTAACCAGCGGACCAAACTCTCTACCTGTCGCATGTTTCTTTCAGCGTCCGGGACGTTTCTGGCGACATTTATTCCTGGATTACTGATCGGCTATTTCGGGGAAAACAGCGCCCATGCCTACCTCATAAACGGCGTTATTTTTGCTGTACTGTTTATGGTATGTGTATTCATCTCGTGGAAAGTGACCTGGGAACGCGAGTTGACGCCGGAAATGCTCTCCGGGCTGGAAAAAAACACACGCCCACAAACAGCAGGGGAGAAGCTGGCTGCCTTTGGACGACTTTTTAAGGAGTATGGTTCCACCTTGAAAATCCGGGCCTTCAGGAAACATCTCGCCATCTATCTGCTGTCGTTTACCGGCAAAGATGTCTACAACACGGTATTTGTATTTTTCTGCGTGTACTGTCTGAATGTCTCTTCCTCACTGGCAGGCACGCTGCTGTCGATGAGTATTGTGGGGCTGCCCGTCACGTTAATTGCGGGTATAGGGATCATCAGATATGGGCCATCAAAGCTATATGTATTTGCCTATTCACTGATGTTGCTCTGTTTGGGGGGCTTCTTTGCCGTGTACCAGATCCCTGCGCTGAATACCGTCGCGACGCTGGTCATTCTGGCCGGGGTGTATCAGGTGGGGCGCTGCGTCCTTGAGTTTACACCGTGGAATGTGTTCCCGTTCATTCCAGATATCGATGAAATGGTCAGCCGTCAGCGTCGTGAGGGACTGTTTGCCGCGGTAATGACATTCTCCCGAAAAACCACGGTCGCTATTGCCACCTTTATTGTGGGTCTCCTGTTACAAAGCGGCGGATTTGTAAAAGGGAGCCAGACGCAGCCAACCGAAGCCATCCATACCATCGCAATGCTGATGTTCATCGGCACTGCTGCCTTGCTTATCCTGGCCCTGTGGCAGGCTCTGACATTCAACCTGAACAAGCGTACGCACAAAATCTTTGTGGATGAGCTGGATCGCCTGAAAGCCAACGGCTCTCCCCAACGCGTATCCGCCGAAGCTCGCCGGGTCGTGGAAGATTTAACAGGCTATTCCTACGACAGGTTGTGGCGTGAGCCGACGGTCCGGTCCGGCGAGCAGACGATACGCACCCCTGTATGATCTGGTTTATATCTTTTGCCAGATGTCACACAACTTTATTTTTATATCACACCACTTGGCCGAAAGTTAATGTAAATCAATGTTCATGGCAGCATAACCAGTATTGTGATCGGCAGGATAAAGTAATGACACTGCCATTCTAGTTGGTTTAGTCAACCGGCGCAGCCGCACTGTGACCAGAGCGGCTGCGGATCTCAGCGTTCATAATTAACGAGTCTCAATCATGGAAAACCGTTTATTACAGGCGAAGGCAACGCGTCCTCAGTACGATCGCGACAGCCTCAAGGCACGCATTGTTCATTTAGGGTTTGGCGCGTTTCACCGTGCGCACCAGGCGGTGTACACCGATATACTCGCCGCAGAACAGGGCAGCGACTGGGGTTACTGCGAAGTTAACCTGATTGGCGGCGAACAGCAGATCGCCGATCTGAAGGCACAGGATAATCTTTATACCGTAGCAGAGATGTCTGCCGATGCGTGGACGGCGCGCGTGGTCGGCGTCGTCAAAAATGCGCTGCATGCGCAGGTCGACGCCCTTGAAACCGTGCTGGCGGCGCTGTGCGATCCGCAGGTCGCCATTGTTTCCCTGACCATCACCGAGAAGGGATATTGCCACTCCCCGGCAACCGGACAACTGATGTTCGATCATCCGTTAATCGTTGCCGACCTGCAAAACCCCCATCAGCCGAAATCTGCGCCAGGCGTAGTGGTTGAAGCGCTGGCGCGGCGTAAGGCGGCGGGGCTGCCAGCATTCAGCGTGATGTCATGCGATAACATGCCGGAAAACGGCCACGTGATGCGCAATGTCACCTGCGCCTACGCGCGCGCTGTTGATGGCGAACTGGCCGACTGGATTGAAGCGAACGTCACCTTCCCGTCAACCATGGTGGACCGTATTGTGCCCGCCGTCACGGCTGAAACGCTGGATAAAATTGAACAGCTGACCGGCGTACGCGATCCGGCAGGTGTCGCCTGCGAGCCGTTCCGCCAGTGGGTGGTTGAAGATAATTTCGTCGCCGGACGTCCACAGTGGGAAAAGGCCGGTGCGGAACTGGTTTCTGATGTCATTCCGTTTGAAGAGATGAAGCTGCGTATGCTTAACGGCAGCCACTCGTTCCTGGCCTATCTCGGCTACCTGGCCGGTTATCAGCACATTAACGACTGCATGGAAGATGAACATTATCGCGCAGCCGCGCATGCGCTGATGCTGAAAGAGCAGGCGCCGACGCTGAAAGTGAAGGGGGTGGATTTAGCTCACTATGCCGACCTGCTGATCGCACGTTACAGCAATCCGGCCCTGCGCCACCGCACCTGGCAAATCGCCATGGACGGTAGCCAGAAATTGCCGCAGCGGATGCTCGATTCCGTGCGCTGGCACCTTGTCCACCAGAAACCCTTCCCGCTGCTGGCCCTCGGTGTTGCGGGCTGGATGCGTTATGTCGGCGGTGTGGATGAGCAGGGTAACGCGATTGAGGTGAGCGATCCGCAGCTGGCGGTGATTCAGGCGGCGGTAAACGGTAGCGCTGAAGGCGAAAGCCGCGTTAGCGCGCTGTTGGGCATTGAGGCTATTTTCGGTAACGAGCTGCCGAAGGACGCGGTGTTTGTGGCTGCGGTCATGCAGGCCTATCAAACGTTGCTGCAAAAAGGCGCGAAGGCCACGGTTGCTGAGTACGCCTCCCGGCTTTAACGCGATGACATGCCGCCGTCCGCGGCGGCATGTCGGGGCGCAGCTTAGTGCATCCCCAGGCGAATCAGCTCAATCGGTTCGAACTTACCTTCGCATCCTTCGACTTCAACCGTTTTACCACGACGCACCTGCTCGGCATTAAGGCCGTCGCTGTGGATCGCTTTAATCACGCCGAACTGGCCTGTGCCGCTAATCATGACGCGGCTGCCAGTGGTGATTGCATTTCGGTTACGGTCGTATGTCATCATGGTATTTTCTCCTCTCGTACTTATCCGTTACGGCGCTAATTCAACGGCTGCCGTTCACGGGGCACTATTAATACGCCTCTCTTTAACGAAATTATTTGCTTTTGATCAAGCTCACACTTTTTTCTTATTTCATGCAGGCGTTGACGGTTCAGGACACCACTTTACAAAGCGGACAGTTATTTTCCTTAATTGATAGTTTCCGGGTGCAAGTGTTTAGGCTTTGTTTATATCCACAATGTCATTCTGGAGGCAGAAAATAACCCTTCATCGGAAAGGGAGTCAGGCTTATGTATAAGAAAATTTTGATGCCTGTTGATGTGTTTGAAATGGATTTGAGCGATAAAGCGGTACGCCACGCGGTCAACCTCGCGAAGGCGGAAGGCGCGACGATCACCCTGGTCAACATTCTCCCTAACAGCAGCCGTTCGTTACTGCGGGGGTTCAATGCCGATATTAAGAAGTTCGAAGAGTATATGACCGCCGAGTCTGATAAGAAGATGAAGGCGCTGAAACGGCTCTTTGATATGTCCCCGGACAATATTGACTGTGAAGTTCGCTTCGGCAACGTACGCGATGAAATCATCAAGCTCAGCAAAGAGGGGAAATATGATGTCATTGTTATCGGATCAAAAAATCCGAGCATTACAACCCATCTGCTGGGTTCAAATGCTGAAACTATTCTGCGCTACGCCACTATTCCGGTATTAGTGGTCCGCTAATTACTTCGCCGCAACCGAAAGGGGGCGGCGAGGTTTTATTCTTCGCTGAACCACTCGCGGTTTTCCTGGCGAATTAACTGAACTGACTCACTAATTTCCTGAAGGTGAAGCGTCATCGCTTTATCTACGGCTTCCACGTCGCGTTTTTCCAGCGCGCTGAAAATATCATGATGCTGGCGCAGCAACATCTCTGGCGGAGAAACATGGTCGAGGCTCATGTAGCGCACGCGGTCGATGGTAGCTTTGATGTTTTCGACGGTATCCCACGCGAGCTGGCACTCGGCGATCTGCGCCAGTTTCTGGTGGAACTCGTCGTCCAGCTGGAAAAAGTCGTTTAACTGTTTGCGGTCGATGGCGATTCGTTGCTGATGCAGGTTTTGCTCCAGCAGGTAGCACTGGTTATCGTTGATGAGCGACGCGGCGCGACGCACCACGGCGCACTCGATGGCCTGGCGAACAAAACAGCCATTCCGTACCTGCGAAAGCGAAATTTTATTTACGTAGCTGCCGCGCTGAGGGCGGATCTGAATAAGGCCGTTTTCTGCGAGCTTAATAAACGCCTCACGTACGGGTTGACGGGAAACGTCAAAACGTACCGAAACCTCTTTTTCTGAGAGTGGCGTTCCCGGTGGGATCAGGCAGCGAACAATATCACGGCGTAAGATGCGATATATTTGCTGATTAACGGGCTGGGTAGGATTAAGTTGCGATTCAGCGGCCATGGGTTGTGATTTCTCAGAGAGTTAACCTGAACATACTACCATTCTTTTCCCTGCCATCACATACCCGGCCCGCAGGCCGGGCAGGGTAAATTAACCGCGATGCACGCTTAGTCCGGCATAGGTCTGGCTGACGGGCATCATCTCAACCGTATTGATGTTGACATGCTTCGGCAGATTCGCGACCCACCAGACGGTTTCGGTGATATCTTCCGGCGTCAGCGCATTCGCGTTTTCATAGGTTTTATCCGCTTTCGCGTCGTCGCCTTTGAAACGCACGTTGGAGAATTCGGTTCCGCCTACCAGACCCGGTTCAACATCGGTCACGCGGATCGCGGTTCCGTGCAGGTCGGTGCGCAGGTTCAGGCTGAACTGGCGGACAAAGGCTTTGGTCGCGCCATAGACGTTGCCGCCCGCGTAAGGCCAGCTTCCGGCGGTGGAACCGATGTTAATGATATGGCCACGGTTACGTTCAACCATGCCCGGCAGCACGGCGCGGGTCATGTACACCAGCCCTTTGTTGTTGGTGTCGATCATGTTTTCCCAGTCTTCCACGCTGGCTTTGTGGGCAGGCTCCATGCCCAGCGCCAGGCCGGCGTTATTGACCAGCACGTCAATTTCACGCCATTCGGCAGGCAGGTTGGCAATCATCTCTTCGATGGCGGCGCGGTTGCGGACGTCCAGCTGCGCGGTCAGAATGCTGTCACCCAGCTCGTCTTTTAGCTCCTGCAAACGCTCCTGACGACGCCCTGTTGCAATCACTTTGTGTCCGTTGGCGACGAAGCGACGCGTGATGCTTTCACCAAAACCCGCTGTCGCCCCGGTAACTAAAATAATCATCTCACTGTTCCTCAACGCTTTTTGTGTTGTACTAACATAGCACGCTCTCCGGCACGTCGTTAAGGCAACATTTGTATGACGCCATTGCAGGCCGGCGCAGGCTGGCCTACTCTGGGGAGAAATACCGTGCTCAGGAGTAAACGATGTCGGTCAACAATCCTTTTTTTGAAATTAGCCTGTTGCCTTATCAGGCGCCACGTTTTGATGCGATTAACGACAGCCATTATCGTCCGGCATTTGATGAAGCAATGCGCCTGAAGCGTGCAGACATTGACGCGATTATCGCGCAGCGCGCCGCGCCGGACTTCGACAATACCGTGCTGGCGCTGGAAAAGAGCGGGGCCATGCTGTCGCGCGTGAGCAGCGTGTTCTTCGCCATGACGTCCGCACACACCAACGATGATCTTCAGGCACTGGACGAGCAGTTCTCCACCGAACTGGCCGGGCTGGCGAACGATATCTGGCTAAACGATACGCTTTTCGCCCGCGTGGAAGCCGTCTGGCAGGATCGCGAGGCGCTGGATGCCGAATCCCGACGACTGACGGAGGAGATGTATCAGCACTTTGTTCTTGCTGGCGCGCGTCTGAATGCCGATGAAAAAGCCGAGCTGAAAGCCCTGAATACCGAAGCCGCCACCCTGACCAGCCAGTTCAACCAGCGCCTGCTGGCGGCGAACAAGGCGGGAGGGCTGGTGGTGGACGATGTTCACCAGCTTGACGGGCTCAGTGCGGAGGAGGTGGCTGCCGCGGCTCACGCTGCCGCAGAAAAAGGGCTGACGGATCGCTGGCTGATCCCGCTTTTGAATACCACGCAACAGCCCGCGCTGGCGGCGCTGTCGTTGCGCGAGACCCGTAAAAAGTTGTTCAGCGCGGGCTGGGAACGCACTCAGAAAGGCGACGAAAACGATACGCGCGAGCTGATCCGTCGGCTTACCGGGTTACGGGCAAGACAGGCGCAGCTGCTCGGCTTTGACAACTATGCGAGCTGGAGCATTGCCGATCAGATGGCGAAAACGCCGGAAGCCGCGCTCGAATTCATGCGCGGGATAGTTCCTGCGGCACGCGGCAGGGCCGCGCTGGAGCAGGCGGATATTCAGAAGGTCATCGACGACGAGCAGGGTGGTTTTACGGTACAGGCCTGGGACTGGGCGTTTTATGCCGAACGCGTGCGCTCAGCGAAATACGCGCTGGATGAGTCGCAGATCAAACCCTATTTCGCGCTCAATACCGTGCTGGAAGATGGCGTATTCTGGACCGCCACGCAGCTGTTCGGTATCCGCTTTGTCGAGCGTTTCGATATTCCGGTTTACCACCCGGATGTTCGCGTGTGGGAGATTTTCGACCACACGGGTGAAGGCATGGCGCTGTTCTACGGCGACTTTTTCGCGCGTGATTCCAAAGCGGGCGGCGCGTGGATGGGGAATTTTGTTGAGCAGTCTTATGAGTTTGCCGCGCGTCCGGTGATTTATAACGTCTGCAACTATCAAAAACCGGCGAACGGGCAGACCGCGCTAATCTCCTGGGATGATGTGATTACCCTGTTCCACGAGTTTGGCCATACCCTGCATGGCCTGTTTGCCAGCCAGCGCTATGCCACGCTTTCAGGCACCAACACGCCACGTGATTTCGTTGAATTTCCTTCGCAAATCAATGAACACTGGGCCAGCCATCCCCAGGTGTTTGCGCACTTTGCTCGTCACTATCAAACAGGCGAACCGATGCCGGATGCGCTGCGGGAAAAAATGCTCAATGCGACCCAGTTTAATAAGGGTTATGACATGACGGAGCTATTGAGCGCCGCGCTGCTGGATATGAACTGGCACGGCATTCAGGAGCCCATTGAAGACGTGGAAGCCTTTGAAGCCGCCGCGTTGAAAAAAGAGGGGTTGGATCTTCCAGCCGTACCGCCGCGCTATCGCAGCAGCTATTTCGCCCACATCTTCGGCGGCGGCTACGCGGCAGGGTATTACGCCTATCTCTGGACGCAGATGCTGGCGGACGATGGATATCAGTGGTTTGTCGAGCAGGGCGGTTTGACGCGCGTGAACGGACAGAAATTCCGCGAGGCGATTTTGTCCCGCGGCAACAGCACTGATTTAGCTGAACTTTACCGGAACTGGCGCGGGCACGATCCGAAGATCGAACCGATGCTGGAGAATCGCGGATTGAGTGCGTAAGGCTTTTTAGTGTGGGAACAGAACCGGGCGCGAGGCCCGGTTTTTTCTTTCCCAAAATGAATCCTTAATTCTGCGAAATTTGCAGGAGGATAGGGGCCAGCTTCACGTAGCTACACCTTTACTTTTACCCAGTAAGGATCCCCGCGACTTTAGAACATCTGGCGCTTTAACCCGGCTTTATCCGTTGGCCGGACTAAAGATACTGCTTCAGCGTCCACGTTTATAAGTCAGCCATCCCTCACAGGATGGCTGTATATTGTTTAATTTAATGAAATACGAACCACACTATCCGGGCCTTTCGTCGTATTGTCGTCATTGAAGTCCTGCTTCACGGTTACGTATAACGTTTTACCGTCCGGTGTTACCAGAAGACTGTTGGGATGGCTGGTGAACGTCCAGCTGTTTTTCACAGCATAGCTCCCGGCGTCAAGCTGCAACACCTTCCTGGATTCGCGCTGAGTGATGAAAATTTCGTTGCGCTCAGCGTTAAACTTTATTCCCAGCGCATCGCCTTTAAGACGCTTGATAACTTTCCCGCTGCGCTCATCAAATACCAGTGTGGTTTTGGCTTTTGAATCATCAGTCACGAACAGGCGCCCGGTGGCCGGATCTTCTGCCATATTCAGGAACAAATACGCTTTTTTATCTCCCGGCGTCCAGCGCTGTTCGATTTTATACGTCTCCGGGTTAATCACCAGAATTTCACCGCCGCCATTGGCGGCATAAAGGCGGTCTGTCAGCGGCGAATAAATAATCCCCGTCACCCATTTCCCGGCATTTTCGATTCGGGCTTTTAGCGTCATGGTGTTGGCATCAACCACGGAGATAAACCCAGGGTCGGCAACGCCGCCGATAAACAGTTGTCCCTGGTGGAAGAGGATTTCACGCGCACCAACCGGGTCGCCATCCTTGTCTTTGCCTTCAAACATCAGGCGCTGTAGCACCTTGCCGCTTTGCACGTCCACTTTCGATACCCCGCCATCAAGGGTGTTGGTGGTGTAGTAGACCTTGCCATTATCGTCCGCTGCCATGCCGAAGTTTTTCAGGTCGGTGTGGGTTTCACCTTGCGTGGCAAGCGTTGTGGGATCCAGTTTAAAGAGCACCCCGCCATTGACGTTTTTGAAACTCTGTGCGCTCGCAACGTACAACGCGTTTGCCGTTGGGGAGTAAACCATCTCATACAGACCGTCAGCGAGTTCGCGCTGCTTAAGCTCAGCCGAACCCGGGAGGGCTGCTGACGCCGTTGCGCTCAGGGTTAACGCCGCGGTAAGAATGCTTAAGCCCCATGTCTTTCCTTTTAGCCAATGGAATGTGTTCATTTTTTGTTCCTGTCATGCGCGAGCCGCGCTGATTTTGATAAATATACATTTATTTACATTTAACTTACAAAATTACCTGTGCATAATAAAGCAAATAATTATCATTTCCATTCTTATTTGGATGAATGATTTGCACATAACGACAACAACAGACAGGTAACATGATGATTTTTAAAGGCAGGGCTAATCGCGCGAAAGCGCCCGCAGGGTTAATTCCTGCTTCCTTCTCACTTTCACTGCTTGCGCTGGCAATGTCCGCCGTCATGCACCCGGCACAGGCGGATGAAAATACGCAAGAACAAGAGATGGTTGTCTACGGTGACGGGAACGGGAGCGCCGACTCGCAGCAGGATTATGCGGTAAAAACCACGCGTTCAGGCACCAAAATGCTGCTGACCCCGCGCGATATCCCCCAGTCAGTCAGCGTCGTGACGCGCCAGCGTATGCAGGATCAAGACCTGCAAACCATTGACCAGGTACTTACCAATGCCACCGGCGTTTCGTCGCAGCAGGTTGATAGCGAGCGTTCCAGCTACTTTTCCCGCGGCTTTGAAATCACCAATTTCGCCTACGATGAGATCCCCACATCAATGGGCGACGCGTGGAACTTTGGCGATGCGCAGGAAGATACTGCCATTTATGATCGTATAGAGATTGTGCGTGGCGCAAACGGCCTGATGACCGGCGCTGGCGATCCGGGAGCAACGGTGAACATGGTGCGTAAACGTGCCGACAGTAAAACCTTCAGGGGCAACGTCAGCGCAAGTTACGGAAGCTGGAACAAACAGCGTTATGTGGGCGACATCTCCGCGCCCCTCAATTCCGACGGCAGCCTGCGTGGGCGCGTCGTGGCAGGTTATCAGGATCAGGACAGCTGGCTCGACAGATATGGCAAGCGCAAGAAATTTCTCTATGGCGTCATTGCAGGCGATGTAACGGAACACACGACGGCCTCGCTGGGCTGGGACTATCAGCAAACAAACACAGCCAACCCGACCTGGGGCGGATTACCCAGCCTGTACAGTAACGGCAGCCGTACCCATTACGATCGCAACGTCAATACCTCGGCAGACTGGACGGGATACTCCGTTGAGTCGCGTAAAGTTTTTGCTAACCTCACCCACAACTGGGATAACGGCTGGTCGGTGCGTTTCAATGGAACCCACGGCGAGCAAACGTTCAATGATACCCTGCTTTATGTGATGGGCAATCCGGACGCCACCACCGGAGAAGGCGCATCAGGCTGGGGTAGTAAGGATCGCGGCAAGCGCACTCTGGACGCCTTTGATGCCTACGCCAGCGGGCCTTTTGAACTTCTCGGGCGTCAACATCAGCTGATGGCCGGAGCCAACTATAGCCGACAGCACAATGCTACCTTCAGCAAAGACGGGCCAATGGACAGTGCTCAGATTGGCATCTTCAACAACAGCTGGGACGGCAGCGTGGCCGAGCCGGAGTGGGGCGACTGGTATCAAAATGCGGATGATATCGTGCGGCAAAAATCGGCGTATACGGCGGCACGCCTGTCGCTGGCGGATCCGTTGTCGCTAATCGTTGGCGCACGTTATACCCAGTACAGCTCAGATGGCAGCAGCGGCGATATGCGTAAATACAACACCACCCCTTACGGCGGGCTGGTGTATGACATCAACGACAGCCTTTCCGCTTACGCCAGCTATACCTCAATTTTTGCCCCGCAAACCAAACGCACGAAAGAGGGGGCATGGCTCTCTCCCGTCACCGGTAAAAATTATGAAACCGGCCTGAAGGCAGACTGGATGGACGGTCGACTGACCACCAACGTTGCCGTATTCCGCATAGAACAGGAGAACGCGGGGGAGGAAATCAGCGGGGTATTCGTTAATGGATCCAGCGAACAAGCTTATCGGGCAACCAAAGGCGCAGTGAGCAAAGGGGCGGAATTTGAGGTGAACGGTGCCGTTACCGACAATCTACAGCTTACCTTCAGCGCGACCCGCTATGTTGCCCGTGATTCAGATGGCCGCTTCAACAGCTTTGCGCCGCAGACGCAGCTTAAGCTGTTCAGCCGTTACCGCGTCCCGACGCTTCCGGATCTGACCGTAGGCGGCGGCGTGAACTGGCAGAATCAGGTGTACAAAGATGTCACCGGTCCGGACGGCGAGACGCAGCGCCTCTATCAGGGCAGCTATCCGCTCGTCGACTTGTTCGCGCAGTATCAGCTGACGAAACAGCTGGCGGTGCAGGCAAACGTTCGTAACCTGTTCGACCGCGAATACTACTCCTACCTCGATGACTCTGCCGTCTATGGCGAACCGCGTAGCGTCTCGGTAAGCATGAGTTACACATTCTGATCTAATCAGCTTATCGCTATCCTGGCCATCACCTGTTCCGAAATGCGCTTCGGCCCCACCAGCGGCAACGACACGGCGATGGCCGCCATGCCATTGCCATCCTGGTAACGAATAATGTGCCGGTTTGAACGGGTGACGAGCCTGGTGCCGGAAACATTGGGCCAGTTAAAGAAGACGTATGTTGGATATGCAATAAAACAGCCAGACGCAAAAGCGTAAATATTCAATGAACAGGACGCCCTCAGACTCGAGCGGCATCCTGAGCAATACTAAAAGGGGACCTGTTTCATCCTGAAGCAATGCGTCTCTTTTTGCAGTTTCATGCGCCTATCGGTAAATATCCCTGCCACTCTGGAAGATCGCGATGCCCTGTATCGCAGGGTGTCAGATGAATAAACAACCCTCCAACCTTTTCAAGCAACAGGCAATCATCAACCTCTTTTAAATTATCCTTATGTTGTTGATCGACACCGCAAAGTAGCGTTAGTAATGCTTTCTCCTTAGCCTGCCGGGCATTTTCGGCGACGAACAGATCATATTCGTGCAGTTCTGCAAGCGTATCCGGCCTGTAACCACCCGCATTGACGAAAAATAATCTCTTCGTAGACTGGGGCGGCTCCGGGGAAAGCGTGACAGAGTATCCGTCGGCCCACGTGATACGGCTATAGCCGTCTATATGAATTTTATCACTATCACCAAACCATGCTTCACGCAGTGCAGGCCAGGCATCATTGGGCTTACGTGCCGCCACAAACTGGATGTCGTGGACTTCAATATTGGATTTACCGGCATTTCCGCCGACATAAAACATATACAAATTCATACAACCCTCAGAAGTTATTTAATCGCTATATATTTAACTATATAGCGAGTTGGGCTACAACTGTGCAAAAGACATTGATGACAATGAGTTCAAGATTCTTCTACGCAAAGCCACGAGGAGTTTACGCAGCATGTTTCATGAACAATTGCCCACATTTGGATGACAACATCTGACTAAGTCGACCAAGCA
>NZ_JADCKV010000037.1:0-3238 GCF_014982105.1 Enterobacter cloacae complex sp. P18RS
CAGGTGGGACCACCGCGCTACAGCCGCCAGGCAAATTCTTGTGCTCTGTCCTGTGTCTTTCGCACTGATACTGCGTTGGCTGCTCTCGTAAAGTCAGTCACATACCTCAGTATGCTCCTTCCTTTCCTTCGTTTGCCGCCTTGTCTCAGCGCAAAATCCTTCGGACTCTGAATCTAAGCTGAAAATCTTCTGTCTCTTCGCCAAAACACCTTCGGCGTTGTAAGGTTAAGCCTCACGGTTCATTAGTATCGGTTAGCTCAACGCATCGCTGCGCTTACACACCCGACCTATCAACGTCGTCGTCTTCAACGTTCCTTCAGGAGACTTAAAGTCTCAGGGAGAACTCATCTCGGGGCAAGTTTCGTGCTTAGATGCTTTCAGCACTTATCTCTTCCGCATTTAGCTACCGGGCAGTGCCATTGGCATGACAACCCGAACACCAGTGATGCGTCCACTCCGGTCCTCTCGTACTAGGAGCAGCCCCCCTCAATTCTCCAGCGCCCACGGCAGATAGGGACCGAACTGTCTCACGACGTTCTAAACCCAGCTCGCGTACCACTTTAAATGGCGAACAGCCATACCCTTGGGACCTACTTCAGCCCCAGGATGTGATGAGCCGACATCGAGGTGCCAAACACCGCCGTCGATATGAACTCTTGGGCGGTATCAGCCTGTTATCCCCGGAGTACCTTTTATCCGTTGAGCGATGGCCCTTCCATTCAGAACCACCGGATCACTATGACCTGCTTTCGCACCTGCTCGCGCCGTCACGCTCGCAGTCAAGCTGGCTTATGCCATTGCACTAACCTCCTGATGTCCGACCAGGATTAGCCAACCTTCGTGCTCCTCCGTTACTCTTTGGGAGGAGACCGCCCCAGTCAAACTACCCACCAGACACTGTCCGCAACCCGGATTACGGGTCTACGTTAGAACACCAGCCATTAAAGGGTGGTATTTCAAGGTTGGCTCCACGCAGACTGGCGTCCACGCTTCAAAGCCTCCCACCTATCCTACACATCAAGGACCAGTGTTCAGTGTCAAGCTATAGTAAAGGTTCACGGGGTCTTTCCGTCTTGCCGCGGGTACACTGCATCTTCACAGCGAGTTCAATTTCACTGAGTCTCGGGTGGAGACAGCCTGGCCATCATTACGCCATTCGTGCAGGTCGGAACTTACCCGACAAGGAATTTCGCTACCTTAGGACCGTTATAGTTACGGCCGCCGTTTACCGGGGCTTCGATCAAGAGCTTCGCGTTGCCGCTAACCCCATCAATTAACCTTCCGGCACCGGGCAGGCGTCACACCGTATACGTCCACTTTCGTGTTTGCACAGTGCTGTGTTTTTAATAAACAGTTGCAGCCAGCTGGTATCTTCGACTGATTTCAGCTCCGCCCGCAGGGGCTTCACCTACACATCAGCGTGCCTTCTCCCGAAGTTACGGCACCATTTTGCCTAGTTCCTTCACCCGAGTTCTCTCAAGCGCCTTGGTATTCTCTACCTGACCACCTGTGTCGGTTTGGGGTACGATTTCGTGTTACCTGATGCTTAGAGGCTTTTCCTGGAAGCAGGGCATTTATCACTTCAGCACCGTAGTGCCTCGTCATCACACCTCAGCGTTAATAAGGTACCGGATTTACCTGGAACCTCCGCCTACATGCTTAAACCGGGACAACCGTCGCCCGGCTGACATAGCCTTCTCCGTCCCCCCTTCGCAGTAACACCAAGTACAGGAATATTAACCTGTTTCCCATCGACTACGCCTTTCGGCCTCGCCTTAGGGGTCGACTCACCCTGCCCCGATTAACGTTGGACAGGAACCCTTGGTCTTCCGGCGAGCGGGCTTTTCACCCGCTTTATCGTTACTTATGTCAGCATTCGCACTTCTGATACCTCCAGCATGCCTCACAGCACACCTTCAACGGCTTACAGAACGCTCCCCTACCCAACAACACATAAGTGTCGCTGCCGCAGCTTCGGTGCATGGTTTAGCCCCGTTACATCTTCCGCGCAGGCCGACTCGACCAGTGAGCTATTACGCTTTCTTTAAATGATGGCTGCTTCTAAGCCAACATCCTGGCTGTCTGTGCCTTCCCACATCGTTTCCCACTTAACCATGACTTTGGGACCTTAGCTGGCGGTCTGGGTTGTTTCCCTCTTCACGACGGACGTTAGCACCCGCCGTGTGTCTCCCGTGATAACATTCTTCGGTATTCGTAGTTTGCATCGGGTTGGTAAGCCGGGATGGCCCCCTAGCCGAAACAGTGCTCTACCCCCGAAGATGAGTTCACGAGGCGCTACCTAAATAGCTTTCGGGGAGAACCAGCTATCTCCCGGTTTGATTGGCCTTTCACCCCCAGCCACAGGTCATCCGCTAATTTTTCAACATTAGTCGGTTCGGTCCTCCAGTTAGTGTTACCCAACCTTCAACCTGCCCATGGCTAGATCACCGGGTTTCGGGTCTATACCCTGCAACTTAACGCCCAGTTAAGACTCGGTTTCCCTTCGGCTCCCCTATACGGTTAACCTTGCTACAGAATATAAGTCGCTGACCCATTATACAAAAGGTACGCAGTCACCCCATAAAGAGGCTCCCACTGCTTGTACGTACACGGTTTCAGGTTCTTTTTCACTCCCCTCGCCGGGGTTCTTTTCGCCTTTCCCTCACGGTACTGGTTCACTATCGGTCAGTCAGGAGTATTTAGCCTTGGAGGATGGTCCCCCCATATTCAGACAGGATACCACGTGTCCCGCCCTACTCTTCGAGTTCACAGCATGTGTGCTTTCGTGTACGGGACTATCACCCTGTACCGTCGGACTTTCCAGACCGTTCCACTAACACACAAGCTGATTCAGACTCCGGGCTGCTCCCCGTTCGCTCGCCGCTACTGGGGGAATCTCGGTTGATTTCTTTTCCTCGGGGTACTTAGATGTTTCAGTTCCCCCGGTTCGCCTCGTTAACCTATGTATTCAGTTAACGATAGTGCAACGGATTGCACTGGGTTTCCCCATTCGGACATCGCCGGGTCAAGGGTTCATATCACCTCGCCGGCGCTTTTCGCAGATTAGCACGTCCTTCATCGCCTCTGACTGCCAGGGCATCCACCGTGTACGCTTAGTCGCTTAACCTCACAACCCGAAGATGTTTCACTTCTGATTGCGAAAATTTGAGAGACTCGAACACACATGAGCTGTGTGTCGTTTCAATTTTCAGCTTGATCCAGATTTTTAAAGAGCAAA
>NZ_JADCKV010000037.1:3414-5058 GCF_014982105.1 Enterobacter cloacae complex sp. P18RS
TTTTCATCAGACAATCTGTGTGAGCACTGCAAAGGCAGGTTCTTTAAGGTAAGGAGGTGATCCAACCGCAGGTTCCCCTACGGTTACCTTGTTACGACTTCACCCCAGTCATGAATCACAAAGTGGTAAGCGCCCTCCCGAAGGTTAAGCTACCTACTTCTTTTGCAACCCACTCCCATGGTGTGACGGGCGGTGTGTACAAGGCCCGGGAACGTATTCACCGTGGCATTCTGATCCACGATTACTAGCGATTCCGACTTCATGGAGTCGAGTTGCAGACTCCAATCCGGACTACGACGCACTTTATGAGGTCCGCTTGCTCTCGCGAGGTCGCTTCTCTTTGTATGCGCCATTGTAGCACGTGTGTAGCCCTACTCGTAAGGGCCATGATGACTTGACGTCATCCCCACCTTCCTCCAGTTTATCACTGGCAGTCTCCTTTGAGTTCCCGGCCTAACCGCTGGCAACAAAGGATAAGGGTTGCGCTCGTTGCGGGACTTAACCCAACATTTCACAACACGAGCTGACGACAGCCATGCAGCACCTGTCTCAGAGTTCCCGAAGGCACCAATCCATCTCTGGAAAGTTCTCTGGATGTCAAGAGTAGGTAAGGTTCTTCGCGTTGCATCGAATTAAACCACATGCTCCACCGCTTGTGCGGGCCCCCGTCAATTCATTTGAGTTTTAACCTTGCGGCCGTACTCCCCAGGCGGTCGACTTAACGCGTTAGCTCCGGAAGCCACGCCTCAAGGGCACAACCTCCAAGTCGACATCGTTTACGGCGTGGACTACCAGGGTATCTAATCCTGTTTGCTCCCCACGCTTTCGCACCTGAGCGTCAGTCTTTGTCCAGGGGGCCGCCTTCGCCACCGGTATTCCTCCAGATCTCTACGCATTTCACCGCTACACCTGGAATTCTACCCCCCTCTACAAGACTCTAGCCTGCCAGTTTCGAATGCAGTTCCCAGGTTGAGCCCGGGGATTTCACATCCGACTTGACAGACCGCCTGCGTGCGCTTTACGCCCAGTAATTCCGATTAACGCTTGCACCCTCCGTATTACCGCGGCTGCTGGCACGGAGTTAGCCGGTGCTTCTTCTGCGGGTAACGTCAATCGACAAGGTTATTAACCTTATCGCCTTCCTCCCCGCTGAAAGTACTTTACAACCCGAAGGCCTTCTTCATACACGCGGCATGGCTGCATCAGGCTTGCGCCCATTGTGCAATATTCCCCACTGCTGCCTCCCGTAGGAGTCTGGACCGTGTCTCAGTTCCAGTGTGGCTGGTCATCCTCTCAGACCAGCTAGGGATCGTCGCCTAGGTGAGCCGTTACCCCACCTACTAGCTAATCCCATCTGGGCACATCCGATGGCAAGAGGCCCGAAGGTCCCCCTCTTTGGTCTTGCGACGTTATGCGGTATTAGCTACCGTTTCCAGTAGTTATCCCCCTCCATCAGGCAGTTTCCCAGACATTACTCACCCGTCCGCCACTCGTCAGCGAAGCAGCAAGCTGCTTCCTGTTACCGTTCGACTTGCATGTGTTAGGCCTGCCGCCAGCGTTCAATCTGAGCCATGATCAAACTCTTCAATTTAAAAGTTTGATGCTCAATGAATTAAACTTCGTAATGAATTACGTGTTCACTCA
>NZ_JADCKV010000038.1:0-53059 GCF_014982105.1 Enterobacter cloacae complex sp. P18RS
AATTAATTCATTGAAAATATAGCGGGTAATTATTATTAAGTATTTCGTAATTCTATTTATAAAGGATTTTAATTCGGGTGTATTATAATTCACTCACTTTTGAGCAACAGGACAGGATGATGGAACTTGCGCAGTGGCAACACCGTTTTGAGCGCTGGCTCGACGAAAATCATTTTACTGATGATGCGGCGCACGATATCGCCCATTTTCACCGCGTCTGGATGACGGCGCAGGGTATTATGGCTGACGAGGATAGCGATCCGCTGGTTGTGCTGACCGCATGCTACTTCCATGACATTGTCAGCCTGCCGAAAAATCACCCGGAACGTAGCCACTCCTCGCGGCTGGCAGCGCGAAAAACGCGCGAGATCCTCAGTCGCGACTTTCCTGATTTTCCGCCGGATCGTTATGCAGCCGTTGAGCATGCTATTGAAGCGCACAGCTTCAGTGCCGGTATCGCGCCGCAAAGCCTGGAGGCCAAAATTGTGCAGGATGCCGACCGGCTGGAGGCGTTAGGCGCTATCGGCCTGGCGCGCGTCTTTGCCGTCTCCGGTGCGCTGGGCGCCGCGCTGTTTGATGCCGACGACCCGTTCGCCGGAACACGAGCGCTGGATGATAAAGCCTTCGCGCTCGACCACTTTCAGACCAAACTCCTGCGCCTGCCTGACACCATGCAAACCGCGCGGGGGCGCGAACTTGCGCGTCACAATGCCGATTTTCTGATCCAGTTTATGGCGAAGCTGAGTGCCGAATTACAGGGCGATTACCTCGGAACCGACAGCCAGATATTGACCCATTTCCGTCGCAGTGTGCGATCCTGAACTGTGGTACTCTGTTTTCTGTCTTTATTGTCCGGTTAAGAGAATGCAGGAAAATCGATCAGTGACTGTGCCCGCGCCTGAGCGGGTTGAGAAATCAACGGCAGCCGTGCAGGCACTCCTGCGTCAGCTGCTGGAAATGTATGATGCTAAAACGCTGGCAAACCAGCTGGTGGCCCATGGCGAGAGCCACTGGAGCCCGGCGATACTCAAGCGGCTGCTGATAAGCGACAGGGCAGGGCACCGCCTGAGCGACGGTGAGTTCCGCTATCTGCAAAATTTGCTGCCGCGTCCGCCTGCTGCGCATCCAAATTATGCCTTTCGCTTTATCGATCTCTTTGCCGGTATCGGCGGCATTCGCCATGGCTTTGAAACTATTGGCGGGCAGTGTGTATTCACCAGTGAATGGAACAAACATGCCGTCCGTACCTATAAAGCCAACTGGTATTGCGATCCCGACGCGCACCAGTTCAACGCGGATATTCGGGATGTCACGCTGAGCCACAAAACCGGCGTCAGCGATGAAGAGGCCGCCGAACACATTCGCAATACTATTCCGGCGCACGATGTGCTGCTGGCGGGCTTTCCGTGTCAGCCGTTCTCGCTGGCTGGCGTGTCGAAGAAGAACGCGCTGGGACGCGCACACGGCTTTGCCTGCGATACGCAGGGCACACTGTTCTTTGATGTTGCCCGGATCATTGATGCCCGCCGCCCG
Organism: Enterobacter cloacae complex sp. P18RS; assembly: GCF_014982105.1. Lineage (NCBI taxonomy): Bacteria > Pseudomonadati > Pseudomonadota > Gammaproteobacteria > Enterobacterales > Enterobacteriaceae > Enterobacter > Enterobacter cloacae complex sp. P18RS. Next base: position 1,534 of record NZ_JADCKV010000038.1, read on the forward strand.
GCAATTTTTGTGCTGGAGAACGTCAAGAATTTAAAGAGTCATGACGGCGGCAAAACCTTCCGCATTATCATGCAAACGCTGGATGAACTGGGTTATGACGTGGCGGATGCAGAGGACATGGGGCCGGACGATCCGAAAATTATCGACGGCAAACACTTCCTGCCGCAGCACCGCGAACGCATCGTGCTGGTGGGCTTCCGCCGCGATCTCAATCTGAAAGGCGATTTTACGCTGCGTGATTTGCCCTCGCTGTATCCGGCGCGCCGCCCGACGGTGGCCGATCTGCTGGAGCCCGCCGTCGATGCGAAATTCATTCTGACCCCGGTGCTGTGGAAATACCTCTATCGCTATGCCAAAAAGCATCAGGCCAAAGGCAATGGCTTTGGGTTTGGCATGGTCAATCCGCTTAATCCTGACAGCGTGACGCGTACGCTGTCGGCGCGCTATTACAAAGATGGTGCGGAAATTCTTATCGATCGCGGCTGGGATAAGGCGCTGGGCGAAAAAGATTTTGACGATCCCCAGAACCAACAGCACCGACCGCGGCGCTTAACGCCGCGCGAGTGCGCCCGCTTAATGGGCTTTGAGACGCCGCAGGGCTACAGTTTTCGCATCCCGGTGTCGGATACCCAGGCCTATCGTCAGTTTGGCAACTCGGTGGTGGTGCCAGCCTTTGCCGCGGTAGCTAAACTGCTGGCCTCACGCATCAGCAAGGCCGTTCAGCTTCGTCAGAGCGAGGCCGTCAATGGCGGACGTTCACAATAAGGCCACGCGCAGTAAAAACATGCGTGCCATCGGCACGCGTGATACCGCGATTGAAAAACGGATCGCGGGCCTTCTGACCGCCGCCGGGTTTGAATTCAGGGTTCAGGATGCCACGCTTGCCGGGCGTCCTGATTTCGTCATCGACGCGTACCAGTGCATCATCTTTACCCACGGCTGTTTCTGGCATCATCACGACTGCTATCTGTTTAAAGTCCCGGCGACACGCACCGACTTCTGGCTGGAGAAGATTGGCAGGAACGTCGAGCGTGATAAACGCGATGTTTCGCAGCTTTACGCTCAGGGCTGGCGGGTGCTGATTGTCTGGGAGTGCGCGCTGCGCGGAAGAATGAAGCTGAATGACGTGGAACTGACGGAGCGGCTGGAAGAGTGGATCTGCGGCGGCGGTCAGGCCGCGCAGATCGATACCCAGGGCATTCACCCGATCACGGTTTCTCCACCTCACACCTCGTGACAATCGGTTTCGCGGGCAGCAAATATTTACCCAGCGTGACCAGTACCACGGCAAAGACAATCACACCCAGCGCCAGCCATTCAATCGTCGACAGCACTTCGCCCGCAAAACCGGTACCCAGCAGCACGGCAACCACCGGGTTAACGTAGGCGTAGCTGGTGGCAACCGCCGGTGAGACGTTGCGAATCAGGTACATATAGGCGTTGATGGCGATAATCGAGCCAAACAGCGCCAGATACCCGACGGCCAGGAAACCTGAAAGGTCTGGCATCGCCGTCAGTTTTTCACCCGTCAACGCGGAGGCCATCAGCAGCACAATGCCCGCCGCGAGCATCTCAATCGCACCTGCCATCATCCCGGAGGGCAGCTCGATGCGTGAACCGTAGACCGAGCCGAAGGCCCAGCTCATGGAGCCGATCATGATCAGAACGGCAGCCCAGGGGTTCCCGCTCAGGTTACCGCCGCTGTTCAGCAGGATGATACCCACAAGCCCAATCGCGATGCCCAGCCATTCGAGCTTACGGGTGCGGATCCCGAAGAGGCGACTAAAGCAGAGCGTAAACAGCGGCACGGTTGCGACGACCACTGCGGCGATGCCCGACGGCACGTTCTGGTGTTCGGCGACGGTTACCGCGCCATTGCCCACCGCCAGCAGCAGCAGGCCAATCAGGGCGGCGTTAAGCAGGGGACGCAGCGGCGGTAGTCTGTGGCCGCGCAGCAATAAAAACGCCATCAGCAGCACGCCGGCCGTAAGGAAACGAATACCGGCCATCATCAGCGGGGGCCAGCTTTCCACGCCTATACGAATGACAAAATAGGTGGACCCCCAGATGATATACAGGGAAAAGAGTGCTCCAATGAGCGGTAATAAATGCCGGAAACGCATAGTCCCTCACGACGAAATAAAAAGTTCGCTCATAGTTAACGCCAAAACTATCAGCCTGGCGAGTGCTTTAATTGTGTTGTTGATGTGAAATTTTTGTTGACGCGAGGTGCCAGTTTCCGGGCGGTGAGTTTTGTTCCATACTATTCACTTAATTAGCAAAAAAAGAAGGAAAGAGATTTTGGCAGGAAGTAGCTTATTAACATTACTGGACGACATCGCCACCTTGCTGGATGACATTTCGGTTATGGGAAAACTGGCGGCGAAAAAGACCGCCGGGGTACTGGGAGATGATTTGTCGCTTAACGCGCAGCAGGTCAGCGGCGTGCGGGCGAACCGTGAGTTGCCGGTGGTGTGGGGCGTTGCGAAAGGGTCCTTTATTAACAAGGTGATCCTCGTTCCGCTGGCGCTGCTGATTAGCGCCTTTATACCCTGGGCCATTACGCCCCTGCTGATGATTGGCGGGGCGTTCCTGTGCTTCGAGGGTGCCGAAAAAGTGTTGCATATGTTCGCTGCACGCAAAGAGAAAGACACCCCGGAAATGCGCCAGCAGCGTCTGGAAGCGCTGGCCGCGCAGGATCCAAAAACGTTCGAGCGTGATAAGGTCAAAGGCGCGATCCGCACGGACTTCATCCTCTCGGCCGAGATTGTGGCGATTACGCTGGGGATCGTCTCAGATGCCCCTCTGATAAACCAGGTGCTGATCCTGTCCGGCATTGCGATCCTCGTGACGATAGGGGTTTATGGCCTGGTCGGGCTGATCGTCAAGCTGGACGATATCGGCTTCTGGCTGGAAAAAAAATCCAGCGCAATTGCGCGCGGCATTGGGAAAAGCCTGCTGGTGCTGGCGCCGTGGCTGATGAAAACCTTGTCGGTGGTGGGAACCCTGGCGATGTTCCTGGTCGGCGGCGGAATTATCGTGCACGGTGTTGCTTCGCTGCATCACATGATTGAACATTTTGCGTCAGGCCAGGGGGCGGTAGTTGCTGCAATTCTGCCCACACTGCTTAACCTCGTACTGGGCTTTATCGTCGGTCTGATTGTGGTAGCCGTTGTTAAGCTGGTTGAAAAAGTACGCGGGAAATCGCATTAATTATTGCTGACCCCGGATGCAAAAAGACCATTCCTCGTCTAAATTGAAAACGTTTCACCCTGATACAGGAGGCAGGTATGGTCTTTTTGATCAGTGATGAAGTTAAGCCCAAAAATGGTGGTCCAGGTATGATCGTCACCGGGTATTCCAGCGGAATGGTGGAGTGTCGGTGGCATGATGGATACGGCATTAAGCGGGAGGCTTTTCGCGAAGACGAGCTTCAGCCTGCTAATAAAAGGCAAAAACGCGACAAGGCTTAATCACACAACGCCCGGCCTTGCCGGGCGTTTTTACTGGCAGAAGACTTATCATATCGGATGGTGAGCGACAATCAGGGAGTGTGTGTGCAGCACGATACCTTTGTTGTAAAACAATCTTTTTTGCAGTGGCTGCATAAGCGTAGCAATCCCCGTTTGATTGTTAACCTCTGTTTTATCGTTGTCCTGATCTTTTCCACCCTCCTGACCTGGCGCGAAGTTGTGGTACTGGAAGATGCTTATATCTCCAGCCAGCGTAACCATCTGGAAACGGTTGCCAGTGCGCTGGACAGACAGCTTCAGTTCAGCGTCGATAAGATATTGTTTTTTCGCCACAGCATGCGTGATGCGCTGGAAACGCCGCTGGCGTTTGGCGTGCTGCATGATGCGGTAAAGCGTTTTGCGCATTTGCGCACGTCCCCCAGCTGGCAAATTGCGGTTGATAAACAGCGCACGTTACCGATCAACGGTGTTTCGGATGCCTTCGTTGAAAAGACGACCCTTCTGAACCGTGATGATGAGTACCTTGATAATGAACTGTCCGCCGCGCTTGAAGTGGGGTATTTGCTGCGTCTGGCATCCAGCCCTTCCCGCAACGAAGAGCGCGTGATTTATGTCTCTCGCGCCGGATTCTTTCTGGAAACGGACACGCCGGGAAATTCCAGCGATATCGTGCAGCGCTATTACCATCTGGTCACTCAGCCCTGGTTTACCCAACAGTCCGAGCGTGAAAACCGTGCGCGTGCCGTGCGCTGGTTTATCTCGCCGCCTTCCACCTTTGTCGGCAAAAAGCCGCTGATCACCGCCAGCGTGCCGGTTTATTACAATCACGTCTGGTATGGCGTGGTGGCGATGGATTTCACCTTTGCCACCCTGCGTCGCCTGCTGGTGGAAGCCGTGGGCGATAACCCGGAAGGGGAATACCAACTGTATGACAGTCGGCTTACTCAGCTTGCAACGTCTGAATCACCTGCTGCGGACGTTAATCATTTTGACGCGCGCGAATTAGCGCAGATAGCGCACGCGATAGAATCGGATTCCGAAGGTGGCATTCGCCTGGGGAGTCGTTTTGTGAGCTGGGAGCGTCTCGACCATTTTGATGGCATCGTCCTGCGCGTGCACACCCTGGATGAAGGGGTGCGCGGTGATTTTGGCAGCATCAGCATTGTGCTGGCATTGCTTTGGGCGCTGTTCACCGCGATGCTGCTCATCTCATGGCTGGTGATCCGGCGCATGGTCAGTAATATGTATTCGATGCAGAACTCGCTGCAATGGCAGGCCTGGCACGACCCTCTGACCCGGCTGAACAATCGTGGGTCGCTGTTCGAGCAGGCGAAAATGCTGGCGAAGCAGTGTGAACAGCAGTCGCTACCTTTCTCGGTCATCCAGATCGATCTTGACTGCTTCAAGAGCATCAATGATCGGTTCGGGCATCAGGCGGGTGATAAGGTGTTGTCCCATGCCGCGGGTCTGATTGCCAGTACCCTCCGGACTAAAGATATTGCCGGACGCGTCGGGGGCGAAGAGTTCTGTGTGGTGCTGCCGGGCATGACGCTTGAAGAGGCGGCGGAAGTCGCAGAGCAGATCCGCGAGCGTATCGACAGCAAAGAGATCCTGATTAAGAAAAGTACCACCCTGCGCGTAAGTGCGTCGTTTGGCGTCTCTGGCGCGCAGGAGAAGGGCAATTATCACTTCGAAAATCTGCAATCCACCGCCGATGCGCGTCTGTATGAGGCGAAACAGCGCGGGCGTAACCGGGTCATCTGGCAGGATCACGTCAAAAAGTAATCAAGCCCCTCGCACCAGCCGGTCGGCCCGGTGTGCTGAGTGTGATAAACCCGGGCGGGATCGTCGTTCTTAAGGCTGACGCCCTCCCGGTTGAAGCCTTTCACCACGACGGCAAAGCCTACGCTGTCCAGCAGCGGGGCATCATTCGGGCCGTCGCCCAGGCCCAGCGTCGTCGGTTCGGAACCCTCGTGCAGGCGATACTGGTCCACAAGCCAGTGAACCGCCGCGTCTTTGCCGCAGCAGGTGTCCAGGATATGCCAGAAGCGTGCTCCCTGGACGATCTTCAGCCCCTGCCGGGCGAGTTCGCCGGCAAAGCGTTCCATTTGTTCATCACTGTCACGCCAGATCAGCGTCACGGAAGCCTCGTGTTTACGCGCAAGCACTGAGCGGGGACGACTCAGCCCAGTCCATCCGGCGACCACGCGCTCATCCACGTCATCGAAGGTGGTGAATTTAAGATGCATTTCCTGACGTACCCGGGCAATACACTGCCGGATATCGTCATGCTTCTTTTCTGAGATGAACCGTGCGGCGTTTTCCCACCGTACGTCAGGCTGGATCACCGCGCCGTTTTCCGCAATATAGGGCAACCCGCCAAGCCCCAGCTCCTGCTGGATGTCATCCATCTCGGACGCGGTTTTGCTGCTGCACAGAATGACCGGTACCTGTTCATCCATTAACTTTTCCAGCCAGGGGGCCGCAGGCTGCCAGTCGAGTGTGTGAAAATCCAACAGCGTGCCGTCGAGGTCGGTAAAAACAAGCAGAGTCTCCTCAAACGAAGGCATAACGTCTCCCGGGTGATGATTTCACCTAAGATAAATCTTAAAAAAACAGGCATTGACGCGCCGTTGAAGTGGAAACGATCCCGACAAACCCACAGGCGGCGCATGTTTATACTCATAACCAAAATACACATGTATAAAATATAATATTCGCTAAGAGAATATATGCTTGTAAGACTATTCCGTTGGGGATAATGTCTTATCTGCATCAGATTTCCTGGTGTAACGAATTTACAAGTGCTTCTTGCATAAGCAAGTTTGATCCCGGTCATCCCCATGACCGGGATTTTTTTCGCCTTAGCGGTTCGTCTCCGAGACGCTAAAGTCATGGATATCCAGCTCGAATGCTTCAGCCAGTTCACGGTATGTATGGTAATCCCTACCATTGACCACGACACGGTCGGGATTATCCTCTGCGCGATGAACTTCGGACTCACTGATTTCATTGATGGCGGCAAGCAGGGCATCGACATCCACTTCAACCTCACGCTTAATGGTGTCGCTGTACTCTTTGTCGGTCTTCATGGCGGGTTCCTCATTTAATCGTCTCAACAGTTAAGTATAGACCGCACACAAAAACGCCATTCGCGCCAGGTGGCGATGCCAGGCAATGCAATTTGTTCTACACTGGCTCAAAACCACAGGAGGAATGTATGAAGGTCAACGATCGGGTAACCGTCAAAACGGACGGTGGGCCGCGCCGCCCGGGCGTGGTGCTGGCTATAGAAGAGTTTAATGAAGGCACAATGTATCTGGTGTCGCTGGAAGATTACCCGCTCGGCATCTGGTTCTTCAACGAACTGGGGCACCCGGATGGGATCTTTGTGGAAACGGCGGAATAGGGCGGCGTCGGGGGCGTCTTCTCCCCGGCTCCGGCTACTGAAAAGCAAAATCTCTGGCCAGGCCAGAGATCAAGGTAGGGTACAACATGGCCGTGCAAATTAGCGCATATTAACGAAAATCCCATTCGTCACATTATCTGTCAGGCGTACGACATGGTATATGACTTGCTTATTATGCGTTTTAATTTTCCTTTTAATATTTCCTTTGTGTGACGATACTGTTTTTGCCTTGATATTCATCTGGTCTGAGATCTGAATTGTCCCTTGTCCAGCCATCCACATTCTTAGCATACTTGATTCAGTTCTGCTTAATGATAGGGTGGGTAAGTTAACCGCCCCTACATTCTTAACTTCTTTATTCAAATAATCGCCCAGGATATCATCAAGCGACTCTGGTTTAATCGATTTCGAACTGATTAATAAGTTTTTACGCACCAACAAATACTCATCGAAATGAATATTGGCGATCGCCATAAAAACAATAAACAGGGTCTTAGGATGCTGATTAATGATCTGCTTAATGTGCTGACTGTTAGCGGGGTCGTGAATGAAACAGTCCTCATTAATAAACACCACGCCGGGCTTGTGGGCGTCACAAGCGGCTGCGAGTTCTTCAACGGTGTGTGCATCGTTGATGTCTCTCTTTCTTACCCCTCTGCTTGCTAAGTACCCGGTTAACCCTAGCCGGGTGTAGCTGCATAAATCCATAATGATCGTTGACATGGCATACCCTCACTCAATGCGTAACGATAATTCACCACCTGCCTGAGAGCTCATAAACAGCCATACGGGATGGAAAAAATCTAATAAAACCTGTGAGCATGACAAAGACTTTCAGGCGAACTCACTATCCCGTAAAGTTACGTATAATTTGCCAGGAATCATCTTAAAGTAAAGTAAATATTAAGTATTGTGAGGTGGTTAGAAACATTTAAACCGCGTCAGATATATCCTGGTAGATGTTTTTCGAGATTATTTTTAGGAATATCCTCAGAAAGACATTGTAAACACTGCGGGTTATTATTTGCGTGGAAGTTCGCTGACAATATCCGCTAACAGATTGAATATCTCGCTGAATAAATGCTCGCAGAAGGGGGCGATAAGTGGCATCAATAATGACATTAATAAAAGGCCAACCGTCAAAGTCACCGGAAAGCCGATGACGAATACCGACAGCTGCGGAGCCATTCGGTTGAGTAAACCTAATGCGAGGTTAACGGTGAGCAGCAGGGTAATGATCGGCAGCGCCAGCATCAGCCCGTTGAGGAAGATCAGCCCGGCAGCCCGCACCAGCGCCAGAAACGCGTTGCTGTTTACCGGGTTGTCGCCAATCGGCAGCGTGTGGAAGGTGTCCACCAGCATCGAGATGAGCCACAGGTGGCCGTTGAACGAGAGAAACAACAGCATCGCCAGCAGGTCGATAATACGCGCCAGCACGGGCATATTCAGGTGGCTGCCCGGGTCAACGAACGTCGCGAAAGACAGGCCCATCTGCAAACCGATAAGTTCACCCGCCGTTCGTACCGCGGCGAAGGCGAGCTGCATCGTAAACCCGACCGCCACGCCAATCATCACCTGTTGCAGGGCAATCCAGATCGCATTCGGGGAAAAGATCGGGATATCCACCGCCGGCAGGGTAGGGGCAACGATAATCGTGATAACGATGCCCAGCCCAATTTTGACGCGTTTAGGCACCGACTTTTCACTGAGTATGGGGGCGGTGGAGATCAGCGCCATGATGCGCAGCATCGGCCAGAAATAGATCCCGAGCCACTGAACAAACTGATCGCTGGTGAAATGCAGCATCGTCCGTCAGCCGATGATGTAAGGCAGATTGGTGAACAGGTTGCGCATATAGTCCAGCAGCAAATTGAGCATCCATGGCCCGGCAACGATAATCGCCACGAAGACGGCAATGATCTTCGGGATGAACGACAGGGTCATTTCGTTAATCTGCGTGGCGGCCTGGAGAATACTGATAATCAGACCGGTGACCAGCGCAACCAGCAGCAGGGGCGCGGCGACGGCAATCGCGACTTTCATCGCCTCCGTGCCCATCATCATGACCGACTCAGGCGTCATTGCGCGCTCCTCAACTGTAGAAACTCTGCGCCAGCGAGCTGACCAGCAGCTGCCAGCCGTCGACCAGCACGAACAGCATGATCTTAAAGGGCAGGGCAATGGTTGCGGGCGGGACCATCATCATCCCGAGCGCCATCAGGACGCTGGCGATCACCAGGTCAATAATCAGGAACGGAATGAAAATGGTGAAGCCAATTTGGAACGCCGTTTTCAGCTCACTGGTCACATACGCCGGGAGCAGAATGCGCATCGGCACCGCTTCCGGCCCCTGTAACTCACCGGTGTTAGCGAGACGGGCAAACAGGGCCAGATCCGCTTCGCGCGTCTGGCGAAGCATAAATTCACGTAATGGCTGCGCGCCCTTTTCCAGGGCAACCTGCATGGAAATTTTATCTTCGCTGAACGGCTGGTAGGCCTCGGTGTAAATCTTGTCGATCACCGGCGACATAATGAAAAAGGTCAGGAACAGGGCTAAACCCAGCAGCACCTGATTGGGCGGCGCGGACGGCGTGCCGAGCGCGTTGCGCAGCAGGCCAAACACAATGATAATGCGGGTGAAGCTGGTCATCATTAGCAGGATCGCCGGGATAAAGGTCAGCGAGGTGATGAATACCAGCGTCTGCACGGACAGGGACCAGCTTTGCCCCCCGTTCGCCAGCGGCGTGGAAACCAGCCCCGGCAGTTGCGCATACACAGAGGGCGCGAACAGGCCCAGGCCTGTCAGCGTAAGGAATAACAAACGGCGCATCAGGATCTCCCGGGACGCTTGAGCAAACTCTTCATTACGGACTGGAAATCCGCAGGGGCCTGGGCGTTAGCCTCCACCGTGACAGGCGCAGGGGGGAGCGTGTGAAGGACGTTAATGCTGGAGGCGGTCACGCCCAGCACCAGTCGTGCATCTTCCACTTCCACAATGACCACGCGCTCGCGCGGTCCTAGCGGGGTGCTGGCGCTGACCTTCAACCCGCGGGTACCGGCCGTTTTCCCCCCCAGACCGAAACGCTTTGCCAGCCAGGCGGCGATAAGGATAAAGGCAATAATACCGAACAGCGCGCCGCTCACCTGGAGCAGCGGTGAGCCGGGTACGGCGGAGGGCGCGGACAGTGTTGCCTGGGTTTTCATACTTAACGACTCAGACGACGCATGCGTTCGGAAGGGGTAATGATGTCGGTGATACGTACGCCGTATTTATCGGCCACCACCACTACTTCGCCCTGTGCAATCAGGTAGCCGTTGATCAGAATATCCAGCGGCTCACCCGCTAAACCGTCAAGCGCCACCACGGAACCCTGCGTCAGGCGCAGCAGCTCTTTAATGGTCATGCGGGTGCGACCCAGCTCAACGGTCAGCTTGACCGGAATGTCCATAATCAGGTCGATGTCCTGCAACGTGCCGCTGACGTCGCCGCCGCCTAACTGCTGAAAGACCGCGTCTGCCGCGCTTTTCGTCGGCGTCGTTTTCTGCTCGTTTAACGCGTCAGCCCACAGATCGTCCAGTGCTCCGCTGTTTTCATCGGACGGATTGTTCATGTCACTCATTTGGGCTGTTCCTCATTCAGCGAATTCAAAATCGGGTTGATCAAGTGCTCAACGCGTAACGCATACTGGCCGTTAATCGTGCCGTACTGGCTTGTCAGCACGGGTACGCCATCCACATGGGCAATAATGCGGTCAGGTTTATCTATCGGCAAAACGTCACCGGGTTGTAATTTCAGGATCTGCGATAACCGCATGGAGATGTCGGCGAAGTTGGCCACCAGCTCCAGCTGCGAATGCTGCACCTGACGCACCAGGTTTTCACGCCAGTTCTGATCTTCGTGACGTGAGTTCTCCAGCGGCGGGTTCACCAGCAGTTCGCGCAGCGGTTCAATCATGCTGAACGGCAGGCAGATGTTGAACTCGCCCGTCAGGTTGCCGATCTCGACGTGGAACGGGGTGTTCACGACGATGTCATTCGGGGATGTGGTGATGTTGGTAAACTTCACCTGCATCTCGGAACGCACGTACTCCACTTCCAGCGGGTTAATCGCTTTCCACGCGTCACTGTAGGATTCCAGCGCCAGCTTCAGCATGCGGTTAATCACGCGCTGTTCGGTATGGGTAAACTCGCGGCCTTCCACTTTGGTCGGGAAACGGCCATCGCCACCGAACAGGTTATCCACCGCGATGAACACCAGGCTTGGCGAGAACACAACCAGGCCGGTACCGCGCAGCGGTTTCAGATGGATCAGGTTAAGGTTGGTTGGCACCGGCAGGTTGCGGGCAAACTCATGATACGGCTGAATGCGGATCGCACCGACGGTAATATCCGGGCTACGACGCAGCAGGTTAAACAACCCCATACGGAACTGACGTGCGAAACGTTCGTTGATGATCTCCAGCGCCTGTAAACGCTCGCGCACCACGCGACGCTGGGTATTGGGATCGTAGGGACGAATATTATCATCGCCGGTCAGACCCGGTTTCGGTTCGTCACTTTTATCGCTGTCGCCGTTGAGCAGCGCATCGATTTCTGCCTGAGAAAGAATACTGTCGCCCATGTCGTTACCGCAGAATGAAGGCTGTATACAGAACGTCAGTGACTTCCTGCTTAGGTTGGCCGTTTACCAGCGGGGTCGCCAGCGTCTGTTTTATGGCATCGACCAGCTTTTGCTTGCCCACATCGGTGGCGAGCGCGGAGGCATCCTGACGAGAAAACAGCAGCAGCAGACGGCTACGCACTTCTGGCAGGTAGTCGTTCAGGCGTGCACGGGTCGCTTCATCTTTCAGACGCAGCGTAATACCCACGTAAAGCACGCGATCCGCATCGCCCAGGTTCACAGTGAACGTATCCAGCGGGTAGAAGACCGGCGCCGGTGGAGGCGGCGCTTCAGCTTTGGCGGCCGCGCTGGAGGGTTCCTGCTGCATACGCCAGTAACTGTAGCCTGCGGTGGCGCAGGCCGCGAGGGTAATCAACACCAGCAGCGGGATCCAGATGGAACGCTTGCTTTTTTTGGTGATAGCGGAGTCTGTCATCTGATACGAGCTTCCTGTTTCGGTACAGCTTAATACGGTGATTATCCCGTGTCCGGCTTAGGTCAAAGCGTGGAAAAGACGGGGATAATCACGTTACCTCTGGCGTTTAGGCAAAGATGTCTACGGCACGGCTGCCGCGCGCGGCGGATTGCAGGGCGGCAGGGGCAGGCAATAACTCTTCGCTCTCATCGTTAAACCCGCCATGCTGGCCGGAACGCGAAGTGTGCTGTTGCTGCCCGGATGAGGACTGCTGTTGCCCGGCAAAGCCCTCGCTGCTGACGCTGCTTTGGGAAAGCTGAATGCCGTTTTCCGCAAGCTGCGTGCGCAGGATCGGCAGGGCCGCTTCCAGCGCCGCGCGGACGTGGCTGTGGGGCGAAACCATCTGCAACTGCGCCTGGTTGTCATCCAGCTTAAGCGAAATTTGCACCTGACCCAGATCCTCCGGGTGCAGACGCAGCTCTGCGGTCTGCTGTCCCTGCTTTGTGAACAAGGTGATGTGCTGGCTCAGATTCTGCTGCCATTCGTGCGTGCCCAGCGGCTGGCTTAACACCGGCGCTGTCGAAACGGTAGCGGCAGGCTGTGAAGGCGCCAGGTGACTGACGATCGGGGCCAGCGTCGCGGTTGGGCTGGCGGCAGACGACGCCGCGCTCGCTACGTCCTGCTTCTCCGCGACGGCGGCGACGGCTGGCGTAACGGCTGCCGTGGCGGGCAGCGATGTGTCGCTGTCCTGAACCGGCATTTTTTCCTGAGCCGTTAACGCATGGCTAAGCGGCTGATGCTGGCCGTTGTCCGTCTGGGCTAGCGCAGAGGGGAGGGCGGCACGGGGGGCGATCTCCCCGGTGCTCGCAGGCTGCGTCGCTACCGGGATGGTGGTCTGCTGGTGCGGTAACATCGCCATCAGCGCGCTTAACCCGGCCAGCTCCTCTTCTTCAGTCGTGGTCTCGCTGTTTGTTTTCGCCTCCGGCTGGGTCAGCGCCTTCAGCGCATCCGTATTCGCGGCGGGTTTCAGGCCGGAGACGAGGCTTTGCAGGGAGACGGCGGTATCTTCACCAGTCAGGGTCTCCTGACGGGAGAGCAGCTCGGCGATTTTGGCCTGGAGCGTGGTATCACCGTTTTTTTCCTTTACCGCTGTCGACAGCTTGCTGCCCGCCGCTTTCAGGTCCGCCAGCGTCAGCGGGGCATCTTTGCCTTTGCCGGTGGTCTCGGTCAGCGCGCCCGCCAGCAGAGAAAGAAAATCTTGCGCGCCCTCAGCGCCTTTCCCGGTCAGCGTGCCGCCGGACGGGTCGCTGTCGGTCATCAGCAGTTGTTGCAGTGTGATCATTCTGGTTTCCTCATTGATGCGCGCTGGGCAAACTCATCCATTTTTTTCTGATCCAGACGGTTTTCCGCCAGGGTCGAGGCTGCAATCTGCCGGTCCTGTAAGGTTTGCCAGGCCTGCAACCGCTGTTTTTTCTCGCGCCAGAAATTCAGCGCGGTATCGACTTTTTTCGTCCACTGGTTGAGCTGCTGGCGATGCTGCTCAATCGCCTTTTCCAGCGTCTGGATAAACTGCTGATAGTTAATCCAGCGCTGGCTACCAATGCCCTGCGCCATGTCGGTGTTAAGGTTGGTGCGATATTCATGCTGATAGTCGATTAACATCTTCAACTGTTCTTCAGCCTGCTGGCACCCGCGTCGCATTGCGCCAAGCTGCAATGCGGCATCATCAACTTCTTTTTCAGCCAGATCTTTCAGCGTTGATAACGCGCTGTTCTGCGCCATGACCTTCGCCCTCCACCTGTGTTACACCTGCGGGAAAATCAGCTCCAGTGCCTGGAGGGAATCTTCCCAGTCGGCGCGTTCAAAAATACCCTGTTGCAGAAATGCCTCCAGCTGCGGCCACAGGGCAATCGCTTTATCGAGCATCGGGTCGCTGCCTTTGGCGTACGCCCCGACGCTTACCAGATCGCGGTTGCGCTGGAAGCTGGAGAGCAGTTGTTTGAAGTTACGCACGCGGGCGTAGTGTTGCTCGGTGATCAAGGCCGTCATCGCACGGCTGATCGAGGCTTCAATATCAATTGCCGGATAGTGCCCGGCTTCGGCCAGACGGCGCGACAGCACGATATGGCCGTCGAGGATCGCTCGCGCGGAGTCGGCAATCGGGTCCTGCTGGTCATCGCCTTCGGTCAGTACCGTATAGAACGCGGTGATGGAGCCGCCGCCGCTGATGCCGTTCCCCGCGCGCTCAACCAACGCCGGGAGCTTGGCGAAGACCGACGGCGGGTAGCCTTTGGTCGCGGGCGGCTCGCCGATGGCCAGCGCAATCTCACGCTGCGCCATCGCGTAGCGGGTCAGGGAGTCCATAATCAGCAGCACGTGCTGGCCCCGGTCGCGGAAATCTTCCGCAATACGCGTGGCGTAGGCGGCACCCTGCATACGCAGTAGCGGCGACACGTCCGCAGGCGCGGCGATCACCACCGAGCGGGCGCGGCCCTCCGCACCCAGAATGTTTTCGATGAAATCTTTGACTTCGCGACCACGCTCACCAATCAGGCCTACCACGATAACGTCCGCCTGGGTATAACGCGCCATCATGCCGAGCAGGACCGATTTACCCACGCCGGAGCCGGCAAACAGCCCCATACGCTGGCCGCGTCCCACGGTGAGCAGGGCGTTAATCGGCCGCACGCCGGTATCCAGTACGTGCTCGATTGGGGTGCGTTGCAGCGGGTTGAAGGGTTGGGTGATCAGCGCGCCGGTTTCGGTGGTATCAGGGGAGGGCAGGCCATCGAGCGGTTTGCCGCTTCCGTCCAGCACGCGGCCCAGCAGCGCCGGACCGAGCGGCAGCTGTTTGCCGCTTTGCAGGCCGTCACCGCTGATGTTTTTCGCGTAGACGCGGGCGCCGGGCAAAATCCCTTCCACTTCTTCAAGGGGCATCAGAAACAGGCGCTGACCGTTGAACCCGACCACTTCGCTTTCCACTTCACGCGTCTCCCCCCCGTCCTGACGCTCAATCACGCAGGTGGCGCCGAGCGGAAGTTGCAGCCCCGTGGCTTCCAGGACCAGACCGGTGGCGCGCGTCAGGCGTCCATAACGACGAACGGATGGCAGCTGCGCCATCTTCGTTTCAAAATTATCGAGCGTGTTAAGCCAGCGCGTAAGGCGAGCGGTCATCAGACGACTCCCGGTGCCGCCAGGCGGCACAGTTCCTGCCAGCGGGTCGCGACGCTGGCATCCAGATCGCCCTCATCCGCCGAGACCTTACAGCCTCCGTGATGGAGCGACGGATCGCCGCGCAGCCGCCAGCCGTGCAGGCTCAGCGTCGCGCCGAGGCTCTCTTCCACGCGCTGCAAATCATCAGGATGAACGCGCAGCTGCGGTTTGCCGCTGAACAGCGGCTCCTGCTGGAGCAGGGCCTGGATCTGCTTAATCAGCGCGGCGTTATCCACTACCGGCGTCTGGCCGATCACCTGACGGGCCGCCTCCAGCGCCATCTGCATCAGGCGCGAGGCAATCACGCTGTCGAGCGCATCCAGCGTGTGCTGAAACTCGCTCACCAGCTGCTGCATGCGGGCATGCAGCGGCGCCTGCTGCTGGCGCGCCTGCTCGATGCCCTGCTCTAAACCTTTCGCCAGCCCTTCCTGATAACCCTGTGCGTGCCCGGTCTGACGGCCTTCGTTCATCCCGGCGTTGAAGCCCTGCTCGTGCGCCTGCATTTGCATCTGGGCCAGCATCTGGGCGCGCTGTTCCTCTTCACTCAGCTCGGGGATGCCCGCCCCGGCGTCGCCCTCGTCGGACGACACAACGGCAGGGGTGAACTCTGCGGTGGGAGGGGAGAGGTCGTCAGGCGTCCAGCGCTTCCACGACAGTTCATCAGACATAGGTGTCGTCTCCGCTGCCAATCACCATCTCGCCGGTTTCTGCCAGACGACGAACAATAAGCAGGATCGCTTTCTGTTCGTTTTCCACCTGAGACAAACGCACCGGGCCACGGTTGGCCAGGTCGTCGCGCAGGATATCGGCCGCACGCTGGGACATGTTGCGCAGGAATTTCTCGCGCAGCGGCTGCTCGGCGCCTTTGAGGGCGATAAGCAGCGATTCGGAGTCCACCTCCTGAAGCAGGCGCTGGATACTGCGGTCGTCCACTTCGACCAGGTTTTCGAACAGGAACATCTCGTCGATAATTTTCTGCGCCAGCTCGCCGTCGAACTCGCGTACCGCCGTAATAACCGCCTCTTCCTGCTGCGTTTTCATCAGGTTGATGATTTCCGCTGCCGTTCTCACGCCGCCCATTTTGCTGCGCTTGAGATTCTGGCCGTCGAGCAGGTTGTTCAGCACTTCGGTCAGCTCCGCCAGCGCGGCTGGCTGGACGCCGCCGAAGGTGGCGATACGCAGCATCACGTCGTGGCGCAGGCGCTCGTCGAACAGCGCCAGAATATCGGCTGCCTGACCCCGTTTGAGGTGGACCAGAATGGTGGCGATAATCTGCGGGTGCTCGTCGCGAATAAGATCGGCGGCGCTTTGCGGCTCCATAAAGTTGAGCGTTTCGATCCCGCTGGCGGTGTCGCGCGTTTCGAGAATATCTTCCAGCAGGCTGGCGGCGCGCTCTTCGCCCAGCGCCTTAACCAGCACGGAGCGCAGGTATTCGTTGGCGTTGACGTTGAGCGCGGCAAACTGCTCGGCTTCCTGCTCAAACTCCGCCAGCACTTCTGTCAGCTGCTTGTTGGAGATCTGGCGCACGTTGGCCATCGCCGCGCTGAGGATCTGCACTTCTCGCTGGGAGAGGTGTTTAAACACTTCCGCCGCGCGATCTTCGCCAATGGTCATCAGCAGGATGACGCTCTTATCGGTGCCTGTAAGCGTATTACTCATGTTCGTTACCCATCCAACCGCGGATGACCAGCGCGACGACGCGCGGATCGTTATCTGACATTTCGCGAATGCGCTGGCTCATCACCTCTGCGCCCATACGCTGGTTAGCACGGCGCTGCTGCATCTGTTCATCTTTGCTGAGACGAACTTCAACCGCTTCTTCCTCGTCCGGACGCGCGTTCTTCTGTTCCAGCGCGGCTTTCTCGGCTTCAGCACGGCGCTGTAGCTGAGGACGAACGCCCTTACGCCACAGCAGCCACGCGACAATCAGCACCAGCAGCCAGCGGCCTGCGGACATCAGCTGATCGAAGAACGCCTGCTGTTGCCAGAACGGCAGTTCGCCACCGGTCTCATCCACCGGGTTGAACGGTGAGTTCACAACGTTGAGGGTATCGCCACGTTTTTCAGAGAAGCCCATCGCTTCGCGGGTTAAATCTTCGATCTGCTTCATCTGCTCCGCCGTGAGCGGCAGCGGTTTACCGTCCGGCAGCGTTTTGTAGTTCACCACCACGGCAACAGAGAGACGCTGAATATCGCCCGTGTTCAGTTTGGTATGGCGGATAGTCCGGTCGACTTCGTAGTTGGTCGTTTCGTTACGGCTGCTGTTACGCGGGCCGGTACTGTTCGCGGTCGAGGTCGTCTGCTGATTCGTTTGCTGACCGTTCTGCGGGTTTGCCGGCGGGGTGGAGATTGGCGCGGCGTTGGCAGGCGCAGGCTGGTTAGAGAGCGCGCCCGGCACACCGCCAGGATACTGTCCGCCGACCTGTTCCGTCTCATTGATCTGACGCGAGCGTAACACGGCGCGGGAGGCATCCCCGTTCGGGGCGTACTGCTCTTCGGTCTGTTCTTTATTCGAGAAATCAATCTGCGCTGTGACCTGCGCGTGTACGTTGCTGCTGCCGACCACCGGGCCCAGAATCGCTTCGATGCGACGCTGGAGACGGCCTTCCACATCCGCGGCGTATTTCAGCTGGGCGTCATTGAGATCGCGCCCGGCGGTGTTGGACTGCGTCAGCAGATGACCACTCTGATCCACCAGCGTAACGTTACCCGGCGGCAGGCCGGCCACCGCACTGGAGACCAGGTGCGTGACGGCGCTGATCTGCCCTTCATCCAGCGCACGGCCAGGTTCGAGGTTAACGGTCACAGAGGCCGAAGGGGACTTTTGTTCACGGACAAACAGGGACGGCTTAGGCATCGCCAGGTGCACGCGGGCACTTTTCACCGGGCCTAAGGTTTCAATCGTACGGGCCAGCTCACCTTCCAGTGCGCGCTGATAGTTAACCTGCTCGCTGAACTGACTGATGCCGAATTTTTCCTGATCCAGCAGCTCAAAACCAACCGCGCCGCCTTTTGGCAGCCCCTGCTGGGCGAGACGCAGGCGAAGCTCGTGCACTTTATCTGCCGGTACTTCAAGCGCACCACCGTTATCGGCAAAGCGATACGGGATGTTCATCTGGGTTAACTGGGTGACGATGGCACCGCCATCCTGGTCAGAAAGGTTGCTGTAGAGCGTGCGGTAATCCGGGCTTTTTGCCCATAAGACCATCGCGACAACGATCGCAATGGCGGCAGCGCCTGCCACAATCAACGGGATCTTAGGGTTGGCGCGAAGGCGGTTCATCCACTCGAGTGATTTATTCTGTGGCGCTGTCGATGCTGCTGTCGCACTCATTGCGCACCTCTTAAATCCTGGTGGTTTACGTTATTCGTGTAGAGAAACAAAACTGACTCCCGGGTCGGCAAACACGACAAAAGTTCCATACTGATGGCCCTGCCATTATTTGATGATTCGGGATTTTCTATGCGTCAAATAACCTGGTTTTTTAACGCTATTTACCGCCATTATCTTATTGACAAGCTGTTAGTCTTGACCTCGTAAAAAAACCATCCAGGGGAGAGTCATGGCTATACAGGGCATTGAAGGGGTACTCAGTCAGTTACAGGCAACGGCGATGACCGCCCGTAATCAGAGCGTGGCTGACCAGCCGCCGGGCGTTAGCTTCGCCGGTCAACTGCATGCGGCGCTGGACCGGATCAGCGACAAGCAAAACGCGGCCCGTACCCAGGCTGAGAGATTTACCCTTGGCGAACCCGGCGTGGCGCTCAACGATGTGATGGCCGATCTGCAAAAAGCGTCGGTGTCATTGCAGATGGGGTTGCAGGTGCGTAACAAGCTGGTGTCGGCATACCAGGAAGTGATGGGCATGCAGGTTTAATCAATACCTATCTTACGCTGGCAGCCTGATGGCTTTAATGCCACAATATTTTTTTCTTCGCATGCAGGAAAGATGATGAAAAAAGTAGCAATTGTGGCTGCGATGCTGACGTTAGCGGGATGTGTTCAGGTAGATAACTATCAGGAAGTGATTAAGCACCCGGTACCTTCGCAACTGGCAGGTTACTGGCAGTCGAAAGGGCCGCAGAGCGCGATGGTGAGCCCGGAAGCGATCGCCACGCTGGTGGTGACGCCAGAGGGGGATACGCTGGATTGCCGTCAGTGGCAGCGCGTTATCGCGGTGCCGGGTAAGATCATGCTGCGTTCAGATGATTATTATAACGTGACGCGTAAGCTGGATGTCTATCCGCTGGAGCGTGATGGGGCGGCGCTGGAGTATGACGGTATGGAACTGTACAAGGTTGACCGTCCAACAGTGGAATGCGCAGATTACCTGAGTAAGAATCCGCTGGAGAGTAAGCTTCCGTAGCGGTAAAAGCAAAACGGCAATCATATTGCCGTTTTTAGGGTTTGCTCCCTCTCCCGGTGGGAGAGGGTCGGGGTGAGGGCATCAGGCCGCACTTTCCCAGCACTACAGCGCGTCCTCAATCACCCAGACGCTGACGCTGCCCCCGTTACAGAAGAACGTCCCTTCGCCATCCGCCGCCGTGGTCACGATTTCCTCGCGGTTGCCTAAAAAATCACGCCAGGTCTTGTTGCCGTAATTCTCCCCGAGGCAGATCGTCTTCTCGCCGTCATCGCCATTCGACAGCACCACCACACAGCCCGGGTGCTCCTCAGTCCCGCTGCGGCTGAACGCAATGCAGTTTGGATGATCGAAAAACAGCGTCTGTACGCCGTGGGCAAAACGCTGCCGGGCGAGGATCAGCTCGTGGAGCTGTTCAATCACCGGCATATCGATGTGATACGTCTCGCCATCCCCGCCGGTGTCGTCATAGCTGGCGCCAAAAAGATCCGGGTAAAATACGCTCGGCACGCCGTTTTCACGCAGCAGGATGAGCGCGTAGGCCAGCGGTTTGAACCAGGCTTCAACCGGGGCTTCCAGCGCCTGCAAGGGTTGGGTATCGTGGTTGGCTACCAGGGTCACGGCATGGAACGGATCGGCTTCCACCAGCGTACCGGTGAAAATCTGGCTCATATCGTAGTCGCGTCCCTGGCGTGACGCTTCGTGAAATTTCATTTGCAGCGGCGCATCAAACAGCATGGTTTTACCGTCCACCTGATTGATGTAGTGCTGCAATTTATCCACTTCGTGAGACCAGTATTCCGCCACAATAAACAGCGGCTGCGGGGCCACCTCCTGGACGTGCTCAATCCACTCTTTATAGAACCAGGCCGGGATGTGTTTTACCGCGTCCAGGCGGAAGCCGTCGCAGTGGGTTTGCTCCATCACCCAGCGCGCCCAGTATTTGATCTCCTCCGTCACCGCGTGGTTGCGAAAATCAATGTTTTCACCCATCAGGTAATCGAAATTGCCCATCTCGTCGTCGACCTGATCGTTCCAGCCTTCGCCGGTGTAGTCGTTCACGATTTTGAAGATACCGTCCTCATTGGGGTTTTCAATGTGGTCGATACCGCTGAAGCATTTGTAATCCCAGATGAATTGCGAATACTGCCCGGCCCGAACGGGGAAGGTGTAACGCGTCCAGGCTTCGCATTCGATGATCTCATCGCTGATTTGGGTGCGATCCTGAGCATCCACGCGCTGCACGCGGACGGGTTCCTTTTCATCGGCCCCCATTTTGTGGTTGACCACCACGTCCAGAAGCACCGCAATCTGGTTGCTTTTTAAGGCGTTGATGGCCTCCAGCAGCTGGGCTTTATCGCCGTATTTGGTGGCGACGCTGCCTTTCTGGTCAAACTCACCGAGGTCGAAAAGGTCATAAGAGTCATACCCGACGGAATAGCCGCCGGATGCCCCCTTATATGCCGGCGGTAACCAGACCATATTGATGCCGATTTCGTTCAGGTTGGGGGCTAATGCCGTGACTTCTCGCCACAATTCGCCGCCGGTGGGGTAGTACCAGTGAAAACATTGTAAAAGTGTTGGGTTGCGCATGCACCATCTCCATGAGGTCGCGAAACTCAAGTATGGAGCAGGTTTGGCAGAAATGCCTGGCGAACGAAACGGTTAACGTTTGCCCGCCAGTTAAATGGCTAATTAATATCGCTATTACTTTGCGGAACCAGGACATGACCGCCCTGGTTACCGTAGGTGGAGAGAACGGTTTTCTGGATGGAGGATTGCCCAACCAGCTTCGCCAGTTCATCCATTCTGGCTTGCAGCAACGTTTTTACCTGGCCTTCGTTGTCCAGGATCACCCGCAGCGTCGGGCGAAGCTGCTCCTGAATCTGCATCGAAGGTTCACTTTCCTGAGTGAGACGAGCCAGTGAGTGCACCGCATTAACATAGTCGGTTTCACAGATGATCAGATCATCCCATAGTCCCTGCCGGGCCAGTCGCAACATCAACTGGCTCTGCTCAAGGAGTTGCTGATAAAGGGCATAAAGTTGCGGTGCGTTACTCATTAGACGGCGTCCTGGACAAGAGTTGGTATACCTGCTGCCTCCTTCCAGCCATCCGCAATATTGCGCAGTAAATTTTCCACCTCTTCGATGGCACTGGCATCATTGCGAAGGTTGGCCTGAAGCAGGCGACGAACCATATAGGCATAGAGAGCGATCAGGTTTTGTGTTAACTCGTCTTTACTCTCTTCATCCAATCCGACCTTCAGGCCATTTTCGATGATATTAATCGCTTTGGAGAGTGCCAACCCTTTTGCCGGGATATTACCGTCTGCTAGGAACAGACGCGCGCGTACCAGCGCGCTGAGGGCACCATCAAATAGCATGATAACCAGTTGCTGCTGGCTGGCGCTCATCACCGCGCTTTCAACTTCTATCTTTGCGTAGGCTTGCGTGCCTTTTGCGCCGTACATGTTATCCCCCTCGGGTCTGATTATCTGTTACTACTTGTTGGAAGACGTATTTTCGAACTGCTGTGTAAGGTAGCTGCTCGTAGAGTTCAGCGAGTTCATCATGACGTCCAATTGCGTAAACTGTTCTTTATAACGCGCTACCATGGTGTCGATACGCTCGCTGGCCGCGTTGTATTGCTTAGTTAAATTGTTCAGGGTTTTACTGACGCCATCTTCTGCAGCCTGAATGATGCCGGTGCTGGAGAGCCAACCAGTCAGATTCGTCCCAACAGTGGTAGTGATCCCCGATGTCTTACCGTCGCCTACCAGCAGATCCTTCATACCAGCGGAATTTGTCTTCATTGCTGCGCTAAGTTTGTCATCATCCACTTTTAGTTTGCCGGTGCTTGGGTCTGTCGTAATGCCAGCTTGTGCCAGGGTCTTAATATTGGAACTGGTGTGAGGGTTATTCAGCACGCTTTTCAACTGAGTCTGAATAGTGCGTAGTGTACTGTCGCCTAACAACGCGCCGTTGCTGGTATTCTGTGCGTCTGAACCCGCATCCACAGCAGTATATTTTGTGAGGCTGCTGAAAGTATCTTGCAGGGAGTTATACGCCGTAACCCAATCGTTTATCGCTTTGGTCGCTTTAGTGTTATCGGTAGTGATCGTTAAGGTCTGATTACCGGTAGTCACGTCGTTCAGGTTGAGGGTGATATCTTCCAGCGCATCACTAATGGTATTGCTGCTGTTTTCAATATCAACGTTATTAACTTTCAACAGCGCATTTTGAGCCGTAACGCTTTCCAGCATACCGTTAGCGGTGTCTGCGCTATTACCGTTGTAGCCCATGAAGGACTCAAGTGCCGTATCACCGCTGACACTAATGGTCATGGCATTGTCTTTACCGGTATCTTTCGACGTAATGGACAGACGATACTCACCATTTCCGACGTTAATAATGCTGGCACTTACGCCGGCATCCGCTTTGTTGATTGCATCTCGGATACCCGTTAGAGAACTGTTTTCTGCACTGATATTAATGGTGACAGGTTTCTTGTCACCACCTTGCTGAATGGTGATGGTGCTGTCTGCTGCCGCAATCGCCGTTTTATTATCGCTTTGCGTTTTTGCTGTTGTCAGGGTTTGCGCCTGCGCCAGCTGCGATACGTTAATGGTGTATTTACCCGCAATCGCGCTGCCGGTGGTTGTGGCACTGAAGGCTGTGCTGCTGCTGGCGGTGGTAGTCGCTGTAAACAGATCGGCTTTGCTAAGTGCAGTATTTGCCGTCTGGAAGGATTCCAGTGCACTTTTCAGCGTGCCGTAGGCACTAAGTTTTGCTGTATAGGAAGTTTGCTGCTTAGAGATCGGCGTCAGCTGTGCTTTTTGTGCAGCGGTCAGACTGTCCAGAATGTCACCTAACTGCAAACCTGAACCGACTCCCAACGTAGAAATACTTGCCATATTTATTCCTTAATGTAACGACACGTAGAACGAATAGTGGGGTTATCGGCCTCAACTCAAGAAAGTTTACGGTTATGTTCTTTTTTTTAATGGCGAGAATAACGCTAATAGAGAAGAGTATTTCTGTGGCTAAAAAAAATGACGCGATCCTGAAAAAAAATCTAAAGGTTGTTTTGGACCAGACGATAACACCATTGACGGCGATGAAGCCGAAGGGTGGAAACCCAAATCTAACCCACAGATTTGATGAACAACAGGAAACGTAATCATGGCACAAGTCATTAATACCAACAGCCTCTCGCTGATCACTCAGAACAACATCAACAAGAACCAGTCTTCAATGTCTACCGCCATTGAGCGTCTGTCATCCGGTCTGCGTATCAACAGCGCAAAAGATGACGCTGCGGGCCAGGCGATTGCTAACCGCTTCACCTCTAACATCAAAGGCCTGACTCAGGCTGCACGTAACGCTAATGATGGTATCTCTGTTGCGCAGACCACTGAAGGTGCTCTGTCTGAAATCAACAATAACTTGCAGCGTATCCGTGAGCTGTCTGTGCAGGCTTCCACAGGCACCAACTCCGATTCTGACCTGGCATCTATTCAGGACGAAATTACATCTCGTCTGGATGAAATTGACCGTGTATCTGAACAGACTCAGTTCAACGGCGTGAACGTGCTGGCTAAAGACGGTTCAATGAAAATTCAGGTTGGCGCTAACGATGGCCAAACTATCGAAATCGACCTGAAAAAAATCGACTCTTCTACCCTGGGTCTTAAGGGGCTTAACATTCAGACTGCAAATGTTTCAACTGGTAAAGAGCTGACTACCGTTCCTACCGATGTGACATTAAACACCACTGCGTTTAATACTGCTGTCGATGGTTTAGAAACGGGTAACACTACTGCTACTATCGTAAAAGGTGAAGACGGTAGTTATTTTGCAAAAGTAACAGGTGCAACTACTGATGCAACCAAAAATGGTTATTACTCAGTTAGCATCGACAACGCCTCTGGTGCAGTGACTCTGGGTTCCAAAGTCGCAGACCAAACTTCTGTTAAATCAGATGATGTTGCGCTGACCAAAGTTACTGTAGACAAAGCTATCGACATGACCGATGCCTCTGTCGCTGCCATCCCAGGTGCAAAACTGTATCAAGTGACCAATGCTGCGGGCGATAAAGCTTATGCATTAAAAGGCACTGACAACAAACTCTATGCAGCTGATGTCACCAACGGCGTTGTAACAGCAAAAACTATCAACTATACCGATGCAGACGGTGCCGCTGTAACAGGCGCTAATGTAACATTGGGCGGGACTAACGGCCTGACCGAAGTGGTAACCGTAGGTTCAGGCGAAAATGCCAAAACTTACAAATCCTCTGACCTTGGCGGTGCTAATCTCCAGACTCAAACTCTGTCTGCAATCAAAACGTCTACCAGCAATCCTCTGGCAGCGCTTGATGATGCGATTTCAAGCGTAGACAAATTCCGTTCTTCACTGGGTGCTATCCAGAACCGTCTGGATTCTGCTGTAACCAACCTGAACAACACCACCACCAACCTGTCTGAAGCGCAGTCCCGTATTCAGGACGCCGACTATGCGACCGAAGTGTCCAACATGTCTAAAGCGCAAATCGTTCAGCAGGCCGGTAACTCCGTGTTGGCCAAAGCTAACCAGGTTCCTCAGCAGGTTCTGTCTCTGCTGCAAGGCTAATCGCCTGATTAAGCTCAAACCCCGCTTCGGCGGGGTTTTTTCTGTCCGCATTTACGCGTAACCCCCCAAATAACCCCTCATTTCACCCACTATTCACCCGATTAAAACCCCTCCAGAATCGGATAATCATGCCGATAACTCAACTAACGCAGGGCTGTTTATCGTGAATTCACTCTATACCGCTGAAGGTGTAATGGATAAACACTCGCTGTGGCAGCGTTATGTTCCGCTGGTGCGTCACGAAGCATTGCGCCTCCAGGTGCGTTTGCCGGCGAGCGTGGAACTGGACGATCTGCTACAGGCGGGCGGTATCGGGTTATTGAATGCAGTTGACCGGTACGACGCTCTGCAAGGAACGGCATTTACGACTTACGCAGTGCAGCGTATTCGTGGTGCGATGCTGGACGAGCTGCGCAGCCGCGACTGGGTGCCGCGCAGCGTTCGCCGCAACGCGCGCGAAGTGGCGCATGCGATGGGGCAGCTGGAACAGGAACTGGGGCGCAACGCGACGGAAACCGAAGTGGCAGAGCGTCTGGGCATTCCTGTTGAAGAGTATCGCCAGATGTTGCTCGATACCAATAACAGCCAACTCTTCTCTTATGATGAGTGGCGCGAAGAGCATGGCGATAGCATCGAGCTGGTGACGGATGAACATCAGCAAGAAAACCCGTTACACCATTTACTGGAAGGGAATTTACGCCAGCGCGTGATGGAAGCAATTGAAGCTTTACCGGAACGTGAGCAACTGGTGTTAACCCTCTATTACCAGGAAGAGCTCAATCTCAAAGAGATTGGCGCCGTGCTGGAGGTGGGCGAGTCACGGGTGAGCCAGCTGCACAGCCAGGCCATTAAACGCCTGCGCACAAAACTGGGTAAGTTATAGGTGAGTCATTCGCCTTGGAAATGCCGCACAACGTATTGACAACCAGGAGTTATCATGACGGTGCAGCAATCTAAAAGACGGCCTTTAAGCCGCTACCTGAAAGACTTTAAACACAGCCAGACGCATTGCGCCCACTGTAAAAAATTACTCGACCGCATCACGCTGGTTCGTCGCGGTGAAATCGTGAATAAGATTGCGATTTCCCGCCTCGACACGCTGATGGATGAAGCCGCCTGGCTTGAAGAGCAAAAAGAGTGGGTAGCGCTTTGCCGTTTCTGTGGCGATCTCCATTGCAAAGAGCAAAGCGACTTCTTCGATATTATCGGCTTCAAGCAATTCCTGTTTGAACAAACGGAGATGAGTCACGGCACCGTGCGTGAATACGTGGTTCGCCTGCGCCGCCTGGGTCAGCATTTGACCATGCAAAATATCTCCCGCGATCTGCTGACGACCGGATACCTGGATGAAAATCTGGAACCCTGGTTGCCCGCCACCAGTACCAATAATTACCGCATCGCGCTGCGAAAGTACGCGCAATATAAAGTCCAGATGCCGGGCGTCATAAAGCAGAAAGTCCGCGCCGGAACAACTTCTGATATATATTAAAAAAGAATAAGATGTAGCGCAGCCGCCTTTGACGTTGCAGGCGATTTCTCTACACTACTCAAAAATTCCACTGTATCGGGGTACTTATGAAATTAGCACTTCTGGGTCGTCAGGCGCTGATGGGGATGATGGCCGTTGCGCTGGTCGCGGGGATGAGTGTGAAAACGTTCGCGGCAGAGAATCTGCTCAACAAAGTTAAAGAGCGCGGCACGCTGCTGGTTGGGCTGGAAGGAACCTATCCTCCGTTCAGCTTCCAGGGCGACGACGGTAAACTGACCGGTTTTGAAGTGGAGTTTGCGCAGGAGCTGGCGAAACACCTCGGCGTTAAAGCCTCCCTGAAACCCACCAAATGGGACGGGATGTTGGCGTCACTGGATTCCAAACGTATTGACGTGGTGATTAACCAGGTAACCATTTCTGACGAGCGTAAGAAGAAGTATGACTTCTCCACGCCGTACACCGTGTCCGGTATTCAGGCGCTGGTGAAGAAAGGTAACGAAGGCAGTATCAAATCCGCATCGGATCTGAAAGGTAAGAAAGTCGGCGTCGGTCTGGGCACCAACTACGAAGAGTGGCTGCGCCAGAACGTGCAGGGCGTGGACATCCGTACCTACGATGATGACCCGACGAAATACCAGGATCTCCGCGTAGGCCGTATTGACGCCATTCTGGTTGACCGCCTGGCAGCGCTGGATCTGGTGAAGAAAACCAACAATACCCTGGCTGTCGCGGGTGATGCGTTCTCCCGTCAGGAGTCCGGCGTGGCGGTGCGTAAAGGTAACGAGGATCTGCTGAAAGCCATCGACGGCGCCATTGCTGAGATGCAGAAAGACGGCAGCCTGAAGGCGCTTTCTGAGAAGTGGTTCGGCGCAGACGTGACGAAATAAGTCTCTGACTGACAAAAAAAGGCGCTTTTAAAAGCGCCTTTTTTATTTCTCGCGCGTCTGCGTGCATAATGAAATAACAATTGTTTGCGTGACCGGAGGAACCATGTCACTACAGAATTTAACGCGCTTTCCCCGTCTGGAATTTATCGGCGCACCCACGCCGCTGGAGTATCTGCCGCGATTTTCTGACTACCTGGGGCGCGATATTTTCATTAAGCGTGACGATGTGACGCCCATGGCGATGGGCGGAAATAAGCTGCGCAAGCTGGAATTTCTCGCCGCCGATGCCCTGCGCGAAGGCGCGGACACGCTGATCACCGCCGGGGCAATTCAGTCTAACCACGTTCGCCAGACGGCGGCAGTGGCGGCGAAGCTGGGACTCCACTGCGTTGCCCTGCTGGAGAACCCGATCGGGACGCAGGCAGAGAATTACCTGACTAACGGTAACCGTTTGCTGCTGGATCTGTTCAACGTGCAGGTTGAAATGGTCGACGCGTTGACCGACCCGGCTGCACAGCTCGACGAGCTGGCGACGCGTCTGGAAGCGCAGGGTTTTCGTCCGTACGTGATCCCGGTTGGCGGCTCGAATGCGCTGGGTGCCCTCGGCTATGTTGAGAGCGCGCTGGAAATCGCTCAGCAGTGCGAAGGCGCGGTGAGTTTATCCTCGGTGGTGGTGGCGTCCGGCAGTGCGGGGACCCATGCTGGTTTAGCGGTCGGGCTTGAGCAACTGATGCCGGAGGTCGAGCTGATTGGCGTGACGGTTTCCAGAAGCGTTGCGGACCAGAAGCCGAAAGTCGTCACCCTGCAACAGGCGGTGGCTGAACAGCTTGCGCTTCAGGCGAAGGCGGAAATACTGCTGTGGGATGACTATTTCGCGCCGGGCTATGGCACCCCCAATGATGAAGGGATGGAGGCGGTTAAGCTGCTGGCCCGTCTCGAAGGTATTCTGCTCGACCCGGTCTATACCGGCAAGGCAATGGCGGGCCTGATCGACGGCATCGCCCGCAAGCGCTTTAAGGATGAAGGACCCATTTTGTTTGTTCATACTGGCGGGGCGCCTGCGCTGTTTGCCTATCATCCTCATGTCTAAAAATCAGGTAGAAAAATAATAATGCAAGAAAGTATTCAACTGGTTATTGATTCGCTGCCGTTCTTGCTTAAGGGCGCGGTGTTTACTTTACAGCTCAGTATCGGCGGGATGTTCTTCGGGCTGGTGCTCGGGTTTGTGCTGGCACTGATGCGCATGTCGAACATCTGGCCGGTGCGGTGGCTGGCGCGGTTTTACATCTCCGTGTTCCGCGGAACGCCGCTTATCGCCCAGTTGTTTATGATTTACTACGGGCTGCCACAGTTTGGTATTGAGCTGGATCCGATCCCGGCGGCGATGATAGGCCTGTCGCTGAATACCGCGGCGTACACCTCTGAAACGCTGCGTGCGGCGATCTCCTCCATCGATAAAGGACAGTGGGAAGCGGCGGCCAGTATCGGGATGACCCCGTGGCAGACGCTGCGCCGGGCGATCCTGCCCCAGGCGGCGCGCGTGGCGCTGCCGCCGCTGAGCAACAGCTTTATCAGCCTGGTGAAAGACACCTCGCTTGCGGCGACCATTCAGGTGCCGGAGCTGTTCCGTCAGGCGCAGCTGATCACCTCGCGCACGCTGGAAGTGTTTACCATGTATCTGGCGGCCTCGCTGATTTACTGGGTGATGGCGACGGTACTGTCCGCTCTGCAAAACTATTTTGAAAACCAGCTTAACCGCCAGGAGCGTGATCCAAAATGAGTGCAATTGACGTCAAAAACCTGGTGAAAAAATTCCACGGGCAAACGGTGCTGCATGGCATTGACCTTGAGGTTGAGCAGGGCGAAGTGGTAGCAATTATCGGCCCGAGCGGGTCAGGCAAAACCACGCTGCTGCGCAGCATCAATTTACTGGAGCAGCCCGAAGGCGGGACGATCCGCGTGGGTGATATCACCATTGATACCGGGAAACCCATCAGCCAGCAAAAAGGGCTGATTCGCCGCCTGCGCCAGCATGTCGGCTTCGTGTTCCAGAGCTTTAATCTCTTTCCGCACCGCACGGTGCTGGAAAACATTATTGAAGGGCCGGTCATCGTCAAGGGGGAACCTAAGGAAGACGCGACGGTCCGCGCCCGCGAGCTGCTGGCGAAGGTTGGGCTGGCAGGGAAGGAGACGAGCTATCCGCGTCGCTTATCTGGCGGGCAGCAGCAGCGTGTCGCCATTGCGCGCGCGCTGGCGATGCGCCCGGATGTGATCCTGTTTGACGAACCCACATCCGCGCTCGATCCTGAGCTGGTCGGGGAAGTACTGAACACGATCCGACAGCTGGCGCAGGAGAAACGCACGATGGTGATTGTGACGCATGAAATGAGCTTCGCTCGCGACGTTGCCGATCGGGCTATTTTCATGGATCAGGGGAGAATAGTTGAGCAGGGGCCGGCTAAGGCGCTGTTTGCCAATCCGCAGCAGCCCCGTACCCGTCAGTTCCTTGAAAAATTCATAATGCAGTAGCATTTTAGCGTTCAATTTGCTCCAGATGCCGCTTCTGGAGCAAATTATCCTCCCTTAAACTCCGTTCTGTTGCTTTTTTATTCCGCCTGATGTGGATAAGCCATCGCCAAATTAAAGATAATCTGCCTGTGGCCGATATTTTATATAAATAATCATGCTTTATGTGTTAGGTTATATTCACCATAATAATGATTATCTTTATCAGAGGCTTCATTCAGTAAGTATGAGGGATATAGACTTTTTCACCTGGCGACGGGAATGCTTCCTCCGGTTTCAGGAAATGACCTGTGCCGAAGAGGTATATCAGGAACTTCAGCGACAAACGCAGGCGCTTGAATTCGATTATTATGCGCTTTGTGTTCGACACCCTGTGCCATTTACCCGCCCGCGAACCTCCGTCCATTCCAGTTATCCGCAACAATGGATGGCGCAATATCAGTCCGAGAATTATTTCGCCATTGACCCGGTGCTGAAGCCGGAGAATTTCATTCAGGGACATTTGCCCTGGACGGATGAATTATTCACGGATGCCCAGCAATTATGGGACGGCGCGCGGGACCACGGTTTACGCAAGGGAATAACGCAGTGTCTGATGATGCCAAATCATGCGCTCGGTTTCCTCTCCGTGTCATGTACCAGCTTACAGGCACACTCGATATCCAGTGAAGAAGTTGAGCTGCGTTTACAAATGCTCGTCCAGATGGCGCTCACCACACTGTTGCGCTTTGAACATGAGACGGTGATGCCGCCTGAAATGAAATTCAGCAAGCGTGAGCGGGAAATTCTGAAGTGGACCGCAGAAGGGAAGACCTCGGCAGAAATCGCCATCATTCTCTCCATCTCGGAAAATACCGTCAATTTCCATCAAAAGAATATGCAGAAGAAATTCAACGCACCGAATAAGATCCAGATAGCGTGTTATGCCGCGGCGACGGGGCTTATCTGACTGATATCACGTTCTGCGTGTCAGACGAGAAAACGGCTGAATGCTTTGCATCCAGCCGTTTTTGTTACTGGCGGTAGGCTTGTTTAATTTGCTTAACCGTATTGGCAAAAACAGCGGATTCCGCCTGGTCTTCCATCTGCGCGATCTGTTTTTCCATTTTAATGATCACACGACCAGCATCAGCCTGGCCCATCGCTTGTAGCATAAGCGTCAGCAGCGACTTCAGGCAGTTTACTTCCTGTGCCAGTTCCTGGTTATTCTCGGCAGTGGCAAATTCAGGTGTGCTCATTTATTTTCCTCATTATAAAACAGCGCATGAGCGCGACGATGAAAGTTAAGGCGGCGGAGTATACCACAAGCTACGGCAAAAAATGCAGTGGTTGTTTTTTATACTTATCGCGCAGTGATTATTGGGCGGCGCGGATTATGAAGGTACTCTGTCCAATATGTTAGCGACAATTAAATGTTTATCCCCGGTTCGCCATTCGTTAATTGTTGTTACAAAAAATCGCGCGCTCTTTTTCGTTTGAGTTAACAACTGTTTTAGTAACTTTTCGAATGTCGATGCTAAAAAATAGCGGTAAAAGCCCGGCGGGCAAGGGTTTTCTTTCCACTTACTGTACAGCTTAATTTCCAAAAACGAGACAAGAATCGAATAGCCGATTTTTTAGCGTTTTAATCTTGCATGGAAAACCGTTAATATAAACCCAATTAGCAGTCAGTAGCGTTATCCCTATTCTGGAGACATTTCCTTTGATCAACGTCCTTCTTGTTGATGACCACGAACTGGTGCGCGCAGGGATACGACGCATTCTTGAAGATATAAAGGGTATTAAAGTTGCCGGCGAGGCGTGCTGTGGCGAAGATGCCGTCAAATGGTGTCGCGCTAACTCCGCAGACGTGGTGCTGATGGATATGAACATGCCCGGTATTGGCGGGCTTGAAGCCACGCGCAAAATCGCGCGCATGTTCGTTGATACCAAAGTTATCATGCTGACCGTCCATACCGAAAATCCGCTGCCTGCCAGGGTTATGCAGGCGGGTGCTGCCGGGTATCTCAGTAAAGGCGCCGCGCCGCAGGAAGTCGTCAATGCTATCCGCACCGTACACGCCGGGCAGCGCTACATTGCTTCTGATATTGCTCAACAGATGGCTCTGAGTCAGATTGAACCGGAAAAAACGGAATCTCCGTTTGCCAGTTTGTCTGAGCGCGAATTGCAGATTATGCTGATGATCACTAAAGGTCAGAAGGTGAATGAGATCTCAGAGCAGCTGAATCTCAGCCCGAAAACGGTCAACAGCTATCGCTATCGAATGTTCAGTAAACTGAACATTCACGGTGATGTCGAACTGACTCACCTGGCCATTCGCCATGGTTTGTGCAATGCGGAGTCGTTAATAAGTCAGTGAGTGAAGCGTTCGATTCAAAAGCATTTCTGAAAACCGTCACCAGCCAGCCAGGCGTCTACCGTATGTACGATGCTGGCGGTACGGTTATCTATGTCGGTAAGGCGAAAGATCTGAAGAAACGCCTTTCCAGCTATTTCCGCAGCAACCTTGCCTCTCGTAAAACCGAAGCGCTGGTCGCACTTATACACAACATTGATGTCACCGTAACGCATACGGAAACGGAAGCGCTGCTCCTTGAGCACAACTACATTAAGTTGTATCAGCCGCGCTACAACGTTCTGCTGCGCGATGACAAATCCTATCCGTTTATCTTCCTGAGCGGCGACACGCACCCGCGGCTGGCGATGCATCGTGGCGCTAAGCATGCGAAAGGTGAATATTTCGGCCCGTTCCCGAACGGTTATGCCGTGCGGGAAACGCTGGCGCTTTTGCAAAAAATCTTTCCTGTTCGCCAGTGCGAAAATAGCGTTTATCGCAACCGCTCCCGGCCATGCCTGCAATATCAGATTGGCCGCTGCC
The DNA here is from genome assembly GCF_014982105.1 of Enterobacter cloacae complex sp. P18RS. NCBI lineage: Bacteria > Pseudomonadati > Pseudomonadota > Gammaproteobacteria > Enterobacterales > Enterobacteriaceae > Enterobacter > Enterobacter cloacae complex sp. P18RS. The sequence continues at coordinate 34,481 of NZ_JADCKV010000038.1, forward strand.
TGGGGCCGTGCGTTGAAGGGCTGGTGAGCGAAGAAGAGTACGCGCAGCAGGTGGAATATGTCCGCCTGTTTTTAGCCGGGAAAGACGATCAGGTGCTGACGCAACTGATTGCCCGTATGGAAAAAGCCAGCGCGGCGCTGGAATTTGAGGAGGCCGCACGCATCCGCGACCAGATTCAGGCGGTGCGCAGGGTGACCGAGAAGCAGTTTGTTTCCAATACGGGCGACGACCTCGATGTTATCGGCGTAGCCTTTGACGCCGGTCTGGCCTGCGTTCATGTGCTTTTTATTCGTCAGGGCAAAGTGCTCGGCAGCCGCAGCTACTTCCCGAAAGTGCCGGGCGGCACTGAGCTGGGTGAAGTGGTGGAGACCTTCGTCGGCCAGTTTTATTTGCAGGGCAGCCAGATGCGTACGCTGCCCTCGGAGATCCTGCTCGACTTCACGCTCGATGATAAAACCCTGCTGGCGGAGTCGCTTTCAGAGCTGGCAGGCCGCCGGGTGAATGTTCAGACGAAACCGCGCGGCGATCGCGCGCGTTATCTGAAGCTGGCGCGAACCAATGCCGCCACGGCGCTGACCACTAAACTGTCCCAGCAGTCGACCGTCAGCCAGCGTTTAACCGCGCTTGCTACGCTGCTTAAGCTGCCGGAAGTGAAACGCATGGAATGCTTCGACATCAGCCATACGATGGGGGAGCAGACCGTGGCGTCGTGTGTGGTCTTTGATGCCAATGGTCCGCTGCGGGCAGAGTATCGTCGCTATAACATCACCGGCATTACACCTGGTGACGATTATGCCGCCATGAACCAGGTGCTGCGCCGTCGCTATGGTAAAGCGATTGAAGAGAGCAAAATTCCGGACGTTATCCTTATCGACGGCGGGAAAGGGCAGTTGGGGCAGGCGAAGGCGGTATTTGAATCGCTCGACGTGGAGTGGGATAAGAACCATCCGCTGCTGCTGGGGGTAGCGAAAGGGGCAGATCGTAAGGCTGGCCTGGAAACGCTGTTCTTTGAGCCGGAAGGCGAGGGCTTTAGCCTGCCGCCAGATTCCCCTGCGCTGCACGTGATCCAGCATATCCGCGATGAGTCGCACGATCACGCCATCAGCGGGCACCGTAAAAAACGGGCGAAAGTGAAAAATACCAGTACCCTTGAGACGATTGAAGGCGTCGGGCCAAAACGTCGCCAGATGCTGTTGAAGTATATGGGCGGATTGCAAGGATTACTCAACGCCAGTATGGAAGAAATTGCAAAAGTGCCGGGTATTTCGCAAGGGCTGGCAGAAAAGATCTACTACTCGTTGAAACATTGAGGGCTCTGTAGCAACATAGAGCTAAATTTTACTGACAACAGACAGTTACCGTCATCATGCGATTTAATATCCCTACGTTGCTCACTCTCTTTCGCGTTGTGCTCATTCCGTTCTTCGTCCTGGCATTTTACCTGCCGGTCGTCTGGGCGCCTTTTGCCTGTGCGCTTATTTTCCTGATCGCTGCCGTGACGGACTGGTTTGACGGTTATCTGGCGCGTCGCTGGAACCAGAGTACCCGCTTTGGCGCGTTCCTCGATCCGGTTGCGGATAAGGTGATGGTGGCAATCGCGATGGTGCTGGTGGCGGAACATTATCATACCTGGTGGGTAACGCTGCCTGCCGCGACCATGATTGGCCGTGAGATTATTATCTCTGCCCTGCGCGAGTGGATGGCGGAGCTGGGTAAACGCAGCAGCGTGGCGGTGTCCTGGATCGGTAAAGTTAAAACCACCGCACAGATGGCGGCGCTGGTATGGATGCTGTGGCGTCCGAATGCCTGGGTAGAGTGGGCCGGCATTGGTCTGCTGTGGGTTGCGGCGGTGCTGACGCTGTGGTCAATGCTGCAATATTTGAACGCTGCGCGCGGTGATTTGCTTGAACAGTGATCGTTTCGGCTTAATTTTCAGCAAACGATCCTGAGATGCAAAAAATAACGTTGACTCAAAACGTCATATCAGTAGAATGCAACGCATCGAACGGCGGCACAGTTAGCCGGACGACAATGAAATCAAGTGGTTAGGAAGTAGTTAAATAGTTACTTGATGACATGCGGGAATAGCTCAGTTGGTAGAGCACGACCTTGCCAAGGTCGGGGTCGCGAGTTCGAGTCTCGTTTCCCGCTCCAGATTAATGCATCGGCAGCTTGCGGGTGCAGGTCGAAAGACAACAGATTTAAGGCGCGTTAGCAAAGCGGTTATGTAGCGGATTGCAAATCCGTCTAGTCCGGTTCGACTCCGGAACGCGCCTCCACTTTCTTCCCTGGCCGGATGGTGGAATCGGTAGACACAAGGGATTTAAAATCCCTCGGCGTTCGCGCTGTGTGGGTTCAAGTCCCACTCCGGCTACCATGGGAAAAAGCAGAATAATCAAAGCAATAAGCAGTGTCGTGAAACCACCGAAAGGTGGTTTTTTTGTGCCTGCAATCCCCCCTTCCTGACAACAAATCTTATTTTTCGTGCCTGACCCATGCACAACCATAATTTTTCGATCATTATGCGTTGAGGGCGTTGCATTATCGCGTAAATTCTTATATCTCCGTTTCATCGATTGCCCTGCGGCAGCTTCGCAGATAACTTCATTTGGATTTTCCTTAGAAAAAGTGGAAGAGCTTGCAAATGGGCTGGGCAAGGGTATCAACAAATGATCAAAACATTGTTCTCCGGCGACAAGCTCTCGAACGTACAGGATATGAACTACGGTTGGCAAGAGGCATCTAAAACGGCAATGGCGCTGGATTTGACCAGTGGAAGCATTACGGGGTGGCAGATGTACCAGATAGCTAAAGAGAATTGATTATGTCACAAGAATTAGAATTTTCGCTTCATCCACCCATTTGGCCTGCCATCGTCTATTTTGTTGTATCTGTTGCAATTTTTTTCTTTCTTTATCTCGGGAAACTAAAAGTTAACAGGCTGCATAAATACCCGCTATTTATCGCATATATGGTGTTTGTAATCGCTGTTGCAGCCGTTCAGATAAACATCTTTGCTAATGGCTACGAGTTTGTCCGCAGCTTTTTGCATATCGATTTTGACCCCTATCGATATGACTCGGTATATTGGGGATCATTGTGTTTCTCCATAATTTACTTGCTGGCGTTGCCCCGGAACAAGTTTTAGCATAATGAAATTTTCATTTAAGGGACGCTATGTCTTTACCGCCATTGTATGCACTGCGTGCGTTTGAAGTTGCTGCGCGGTTGAACTCCTTCAGTAAAGCCGCTGAAACGCTCAATATTACGCCGGGCGCGGTCAGCAGACATGTTCGTACCCTTGAACTGTGGTTCGACTGCGAGCTTTTCAAAAGGCAAGGTCCTCGGGTGGAGGTCACTGAAGCCGGGCGAGTGCTTGCCGGGCAGCTGAACGAAAGCTTCACGAGCATTGAATGGGCCTGCCGGGTATTTCGTAGTGAAAACCACCTGCTGCGGCTTAAAGCACCCAGTACCCTGACCATGAGATGGCTTCTCGACGTGCTGCGATCTTTTCGCAACAACCATGCAAAACCACAGGTTGAGATTGCCAGCGTCTGGATGGACATTGACACCGTTGATTTCAATCTTGAGCCCTACGATTGCGCCATTCTTCTCGGCAATGGGCGTTTTGGTGACACAACGGAAAGCCAACTGCTATTTCATGAATGGCTTATCCCGGTTTGTACTCCATCGCTTATCGAACCGGCCCGGCAGCGGCTTCCGCAATGCGATCTGATCCATCCTTCACCGGACAGACGTGACTGGCGGCGCTGGCTGCGAAGAACAGGATTGTTCCCGGGGCTCGATATGAGCAGCGGTATGGTGTTCGATACCCTTGAACAGGGAAGTATTGCCGCGATGAACGGGCACGGCATCGCTATCGCCGACCTGCATCTCACGCTTGATGCCCTGAAAAGTGGCCTGCTGGGCCTGCCTTTCAGGGAAGCTATCGCGACGGGGGATGGCTACTACCTCGTCTGGCCAATAAATTCACTCAAAAGAGAGAGCATTCAGCATCTTCTGGCCTGGCTGCAAAACCATACCCCGGTCGTTCCGGCGCTGGATATCGATTATCTGGCATACGATGACAGTCGGATTTATTAATACCGTTATGAATAAGATATATTTGCCATCTTTTTATAACGTTCTGGCAAAGCGCTGTTCAGGTTGAGCACCTTATCCAGAATATAAAATGCTGGCGTGTTTTTCTGTTGCTCAGCGTCAATAATTGCCGCACGTAATAGCGTGGCGGCAGACGAAATCTTGTGAAAATAGTCCTTAGACTCGGGCGTCTGTAATTCACCAGAAGTGGCGTAACGCACGTCCGGCCAGCCAGAGAAGTTGAGCAGCGGGAGAGGGTTGCCTGCTTCGGGCTGACAGGATGAAAGCAACGCAGCTGCTTTTTGGGGATCGCGATAGGCAACTGAAAGCATATACGCGCGCTGCGAAAACGGTAACAGGGCGTCAGAATGATTTTTGGTGGAGATAAGCAGGGTCATAAAATTCGCTAAATCGCCATCTGATGGAATTTCAGATGGCGATATAATTTTCATTAACTGAAATAAAGCATCAAGTGTCATGTTTGCCCCGGTTCCTCTCATTATGACTATTCAGTTTGCGCCTGAATGTTTTAATTGGCCCACCGTCAGGGTAGGTCGAGAGGATAATATTGGAAGGTGTGCGTTTTTGAAAAACGATTAATAATCGCAATCACTGTGAGTTTTTCTCACTATAGCCTTTTCGTTTCACACGCCACCCAGATACGCCTTCCTCATCTCCGGATCCTTCAGCAACGCCTCGCCGCTGCCGCTTAACCGAATCTGCCCGTTAACCATCACATAGCCGCGGTCGGACAACTTCAGCGCGTGGTGCGCATTCTGCTCGACCAGAAAAATCGTCATTCCGTTACGGGCCAGTTCGCGCAGCGTCTGGAAAATCTGTTTAACCACGATTGGCGCGAGGCCGAGGCTGGGTTCATCCAGCAGCAGAAGTTTAGGACGGCTCATCAGCGCGCGGGCGATAGCCAGCATCTGCTGTTCACCGCCGGAGAGCGTCATCGCCCGCTGGTTACGTCGCTCCTTGAGGCGGGGGAAGAGGTCGAACATGCTTTTCATATCTTCCGCTGCATGCTGATTGCCGACGGGGATTGTCCCCATCAGCAGGTTCTCTTCTACAGACATATCCGGGAAAATGCGTCGTCCCTCAGGTGCCTGCGCGATGCCACCGGTGGCAACATAGTGGGTGGATTTGTGGCTGATATCCTCGCCGCAGAAGAGGATCTGCCCGTTGCGGATCCGGGGCTGACCAAAGACAGACATCAGTAATGTTGACTTCCCCGCGCCGTTAGCGCCAATCAGGGCCACGGTTTCCCCTTTGTTAACCTCAAGCGAAACCTGCTTCAACGCCTGGATCACCCCGTAGAAAACATCCACATCCTGAAACTGAAGCATCGGTTCGCTCACAGATTTACCTCGCTTTCGTCGGTGCCCAGATACGCGGCAATCACTTTTTCATTGTGCTGGATTTCAGCCGGTTTACCTCTGGCAATCACATCGCCATGATCGAGCACAATGATGTCATCTGAAATGCCCATCACCATCCCCATATCATGCTCGATCAGCAAAACCGTGATGTCATGGTGGTCGCGCAGGAACCGGATGATCTCACTCAGCTTGTGCGTTTCCACCGGGTTCAGGCCGGCAGCAGGTTCATCGAGACAAATCATCTCCGGGCCGGTACACATGGCGCGGGCGATTTCGAGGCGTCGTTGCTGGCCATAGGACATTTCCCCGGCCAGACGGTTCGCGCAATCCACCAGATCCACCACCTCCAGCCAGTAAAACGCCCGGTCCAGCGCATCGTTCTCTGAGCGACGATACGCAGGGGTGTTCAGCACCCCCGCCAGCAGATTGCGGTTGACGCGCATGTGCTGTGCCACCAGCAGGTTTTCCACAACGGACATCTCGCGGAACAGGCGGATGTTCTGAAACGTGCGCGCAAGACCCGCGCGGTTCACCAGATGCGTGCCGCCAAACATCTTATAGAACAGGCGTTGACCAAGCTGCGCCGGGTTGAGCCAGTCGCCCGGCTGGAATTTCTGGCCGAGCACCTGAATGACATTGGTGGTTTTATTTCGTGCATTGAACAGAATGTTGCCGCCGGAGGCCCGGTAGAAACCGGTCAGGCAGTTAAAGACGGTCGTTTTTCCCGCGCCGTTAGGCCCAATGAGTGCGGTAATGGAGCCGCGCTGCACCTCAAGATTGACGTCGTTTAAGGCCTTGATCCCGCCGAAGTGCATCATCAGATGTTCTACACGTAAAATCGTTGCGTTCATGGCGCCACTCCTTTACGCACGGCAAATCCGCTGCGGTTGATGCGGATCAGACCGCGAGGACGCCAGATCATCATCACCACCATCAGCATGCCAAACAGCAGCACGCGATATTCCGCAAAGCTGCGCAGCAGTTCCGGCGTGACGGTCAGCACAAAGGCGGCCAGTACGACGCCGACGGTGGAGCCCATCCCGCCCAGGACCACAATGGCGAGGATCAGGGCCGATTCAAAAAAGGTGAATGAGGTCGGGTTAACAAACCCCTGGTAGGTGGCAAAAAACACTCCGGCGATACCTGCCGTCGATGCGCCCAGGGTGAAGGCCGAGAGTTTGACCAGAACGTGATTCAGCCCCATTGAACGGCAGGCAATCTCATCCTCACGGAGCGCTTCCCACGCCCGTCCAATGGGCATTCGGGTCAGCCGGTGTTTAATGTACAGCACCAGCATGACTACCAGGAACAGCACCGCATAGATAAAGATAAACTTCAAGTTGGGGTTATAGGTCAGGCCGAAGAACTCGTGGAAGGGGACGCCGCCTTCTTTGGCGCGTCGGCCAAACTCCAGGCCAAAAAAGGTCGGGGCAGGGGCTGAAACGCCGTTAGGCCCGCCGGTGAAGGTGAGCCAGTTGTTCAGCACCAGGCGGATGATCTCGCCAAACCCGAGCGTGACGATGGCGAGATAATCCCCGTGCATGCGCAGCACCGGAAAGCCGAGCAGGGCGCCCGCGCCCGCGGCCATTAGCGCCGCCAGCGGCAGCATGCTCCAGAACCCAAGCCCCAGATACTGATACCCGAGCGCCAGCCCGTAAGCGCCGATGGCATAGAAGGCGACATAACCCAGATCCAGCAGCCCTGCCAGGCCAACAACAATGTTCAGCCCAAGACCGAGCAGGACGTAGATCAGTCCGAGAATGGCAACCGTCAGAACGTATTTAGTGGCCACAAACGGGAAGCAGATCGCCAGCGTGACAATTAGCGGAATGATCCAGCGCATGCGGCTTTTATACGCCGGCGGCCGGACATACACCCCCGCATTGTTGGATTCAAACCGCGCCTGTAAACGTCTTCCGGCCGCCGTAGCTGAAAACGCGCTCAGCAAAAAGCGTCCCAACATCACCGTGCCAACAATCCACGCCAGCCGCTGGCCGTCAAAGGTAAAGCTGTAACCATCCAGTATCACGCCCGCAATCGGACCGAAAATAATCAGGGCGATCATTCCGGAAAAAATCGAGTCCAGAATGCAGCGCTTCAGGGAAAAACCGTCAGAGGTCATCGCGTTGTTCCTTACACTTTAGCCACGACGGGGCGGCCCAGCAGCCCCTGAGGACGAAAGATCAGAATTAAGACCAGCAATCCAAACGAGAACACGTCTTTATAATCCGAGTTCACCATCCCGGAGAATTGCGCTTCTGCGACGCCCAGAATCAGCCCGCCAAGCATCGCACCGGGCAGAGAGCCGATGCCGCCCAGCACCGCCGCCGTAAAGGCCTTGATGCCGATAACGAACCCGACGTAAAAATCAAAGGTGCCGTAATTCATGGTGATCAGCACGCCCGCCAGCCCGGCCATGGCTGCGCCGATAACAAACACCAGCGAAATAATTCTGTCGGTGTTGATACCCAGAATGGAGGCCATCTTACGATCCTGCTGTACCGCACGGCACATGCGTCCTAAGCGGGTACGGTTGATAATCCAGGTCAGCACCAGCATGCCCGCGAACGAGGCGATGAGAATAAAGACTTTGGTATAGGTTATCTGGACAAACCCTTCGCCGAGGTGAAAACGCAGCACGCCATCAAGCATGGTGGGCACGCCCTGCTGGCGCGGGCCCTGGCTGAGCTGGACGTAGTTTTGCAGTATCAACGACATCCCGATGGCCGAAATCAGCGGTGCCAGACGCGTCGAGTTGCGTAGCGGCTTATAGGCGATGCGCTCAATCGTCCAGCCATAAACGCCGGTGACCACGATGGTGAAAACCAGCGTCCCCAGGATCAGCAGCGGAAAGGAGTGGAGTCCAAAAAACGCCAGCAGGGCCAGGCCAATGGCCGAGAGATAGGCGGAGATCATATACACTTCGCCGTGGGCGAAATTGATCATACCGATGATGCCGTACACCATGGTGTAGCCGATGGCGATAAGACCGTAGACCGAACCCAGCGTTAAGCCATTAATTAATTGTTGCAGGAAGAATGTACTCATGGTCGCGCACCTGAATAAAGGGTTACGCCGACAGTCAGACCTGCCGGCGCTGAGCAGATTCCGTCCCGTTATGGCACTTCTTTATATTTGCCTTTGTCATCCCACTGATAGACCACGTAGTCAGAGACTTTGAGGTCACCTTTGCTGTCCCAGGCTTTTTTACCCATCACCGTGTCGACAGGGTTGGCCTTCAGCCACTCGCTGGCTTTTGCGGAATCCGTCCCTTTCGTGGCCTTGAATGCCGCCGCGATAGCCTGCACAGACGCGTAGGCGTAGAGGGTGTATCCTTCAGGTTCAAATTTACCGGTGCGGAATTTCTCGATGACGGCTTTTCCGTCCGGGATCAGGCGCGGATCTTTACCGAAGGTCATGTAAATACCGTTGGTGTATTGCGCCCCACCGGCGGCGGTGACCATCTCTTCATTGACGATACAGTCTCCCGAGAAGAACTTCGCCTGCACGCCCTGTTCACGCATCTGGCGAACCAGCGGACCCGCTTCCGGGTGACAGCCCCCGAAGAACACCACGTCCGGTTTTTGTGCGCCAATTTTGGTCACCAGCGCGTTAAAGTCCTTCTCCCCGCGGGATAACCCTTCGTACATCACCTCCTTCACGCCGCGTTTCGCCAGCGCCGCCTTAGTGGCGTCCGCCAGCCCCTGGCCGTAGGTGTCTTTATCGTGGATGATGACCACCCGTTTGGCTTTCAGCTTATCAAGAATGAAATCGCTGGCGACCTGGCCCTGCTGGTCGTCACGTCCGCACATGCGAAATATATCGCTCATGCCACGTTCGGTAATAAGCGGGTTCGTCGAGCCGGGGGTGATGGAGAGGATCCCGGCATCGCTGTAGACCTCGGAGGCGGGCATGGTCGACGAGGAGCAGAAGTGGCCGACGACCGCTTTCACCTTATCCTGATCGACTAAGCGGTTGGCAACGGCGACGGCCTGTTTGGGCTCGCAGGCGTCGTCGCCCTGAACCAGTTTGATTTTCTCACCGTTGATCCCGCCGGCGGCGTTAATGTCTTCCGCCGCCTGCGTAGCGCCATGCCAGTATTGATCGCCGTAGGTTGCGTTCGGGCCTGTGAACGGCCCGGCCACGCCGATGACGATATCGGCCTGCGCGGAAAAGGCCGTCACCAGACAACCGGCCAGCACCAGGGAGAGGGGAGTTTTGGTAAATTTCAGCGACATTATTATGTTCCTTAGCAAAGAGGTTTTTGCACCAGGTATAAACCCGAACGCCTGATGGCATCGTAAATCCAAAAACAAGAGCGAGAACAAAATGCACTTTAGAAGCAATCTCATGCTTAATACGGCGAGGATCCCACGCACCGCGAAGCGCGCAGAACATTAAGCAAAAAGGTTGCCAGAATGGTTAATCCCTTGACCGGGTCACAACACGTTGAGTATAGAGCGCCGTTTTATGCGTCTTTGCGGGATAAGATGAATTTACAGCGGAGATCACATCTCCTTAACAACAAAGCCCATAAGTTGTGCAACGGTCACGATTTGCACGTTTTTGCAGCAATAAAGACCTAAACTTCAGATAGGCACGCGCTGCGATATATGTCAGGATCGTTTTTTTTATCAGGAGTATCAGCAATGGCTGAAGGCCCATTAAATGAAAGCGAGATGGCGTGGCTGGAAGAGACATTAATCTCTTACGGTCACGACGATGCATCCGTGATTGACGTGTCCGAACTGGACGGCATGCTTACCGCAGTACTTTCCGGTCCCGTTGTGGTGGAGCCCGACACCTGGCTGGTGGCGGTCTGGGGTGGTGAGAAATATATTCCGCGCTGGAAAAACGATCGTGAGATGAACCGTTTTATCGATCTCTGCTTTAAGCACATGAACGATATTGCCGAGCGTTTGAGCGAATACCCGGATCAGTTTGAACCGCTGTTTGGCTATAACGACGTTGACGGTCAGAGCTATACCGTGGTGGAAGAGTGGTGCTATGGCTACATGCGCGGCGTGGCGCTGACGGACTGGTCATCCCTGCCGGAAGCGCTGGAAGCGGACCTGGCGGTGATTGCCCTCCACGGGACGGAAGAGAACAGCGAGAAGCTGGATGCGCTGACCGAAGAGGAGTACATGGCCAGCATCGAGAGCATTCAGCCTGCGGCGCTGCGTTTGTATAACTACTGGGTGGCTAACCCGCAGCAGCCGGAAGCGAAAAAGCCGATCGTGAACGGGTCGAAGGTGGGGCGTAACGATCCGTGCCCGTGCGGGAGTGGGAAGAAGTTTAAAAGCTGCTGCCTGCATTAAATCATTAATTACTGTGGCCTGAATGGGGCACGGGTGTTGAGTCCCCGCTAAAATCGGCGAACCGGAGACCAGATGACAAGGGCTGGACGCCATGGATGGCGGCCAGAGGCGAATCGAGACAGGATGTCGAGTTGAGCCGACCGCAGGCAGATGGTCGGGAGGTGAGCGCAGTGCGAAGCACCGATTTTCCGCGGGGCCGCGGGGATTGATAAGGGGGCCGCGGCGGCCCCCTTATCCCGTTCACATGCTGTGAAAAAATTATATTCTGTTGATCTTAAGGTGAACGGAACAGTACCTCAGGACCTGTATAAATAAGTTATCCCACTTCCGGCAGCATCCCCGCTGCAATCAAAATCTGCACCAGAATAATCACCACCCCACAACCAAACACCGCGCAAAGCATTGGCGTACCGCCCGCTACGCGATACCCCTGCTGCGGATGTTGCTGGCGGCTCTTCCACGCCAGCAGGGAAGGCAGCAGCAGGGCCAGTACCGATAACGCCACGCCAGCATACCCCAGCGCCATCACAAACCCGCGCGGGTAAAAGAGCGCGAAGGCCAGCGGCGGCAGGAAGGTCATCGCCCCCGTCTGTAAGCGTCCGGCAACGGTATTGCGACGCTGGAACAGATCCGCCATATAGTCAAACAGGCCAAGCGCTACGCCGAGGAAGGAGGTTGCCAGCGCCAGGTCTGCAAACAGATGTACCGCCAGCTCCACGTGTGAAGAGGCCACCACGTTACGCAGGGCAACCAGGAATCCATTCAGACCAGAATGCTCTGCCATCAGGCCGATAAAGGTATTGGAATCAATACTGCCCAGCGTCACCAGCTGCCAGAACAGGTAAGCAATCAACGGAATGGCGCTGCCGATAACAAAGACGCGGCGCAGCTTGCGAATATCACCGTTCATATAGCTCACGATGCTCGGCACGCTGCCGTGAAAACCGAAGGAGGTGAAAATAACCGGGATGGCCGAAAGCGCCAGACCTTTCTCCAGCGGGAGGGAGAGCAGGTTAATCTTGTGAACATGCGGTGCCAGCAGCACCAGCATCACAATCAGGAAGAGAATTTTGGCGCTGAACAAAAAACGGTTAAACAGATCGACCAGCGATGTGCCCGCACAAACCACGCCGCCACCGATCAGCGTAAAGACAATGGCGCCTGTTTCCGGTGAAAGTGACGCACCGAAGCCGTCATTGATACTTGACGCAATCAGCTCCCCGGCGCCGCTGATGTAAGCGGCAGTCAGGGCGTACATCAGGAACATCATGCTGAAACCGGTGATCCACTGCCCGTAGCGTCCAAGATAGCGTGCAGCCAGGGAGCCTAAGCCAGTATCGGCAGGGACATGCTGATAAACCTCCAGCAATAATAGCGCGGTGTAACACATCAGGGCCCACAGACCGCCCAGCAGCACTACGGTAACCCCAAACCCGACGCCGGCGGCAGCCAACGGCATGGCCAACATTCCTGCGCCAATTGTCGTTCCGGCGACGATAAAAATACTTCCCAGAGTTCTGTTCTTCACGCTTTCCTCTACAACGCTTCCATACCGCGACTCATTCTGCGGCGCAGAGTAAGGGAAAAGCACCATCTCGTCAAATCACCGTTACATAGGGTGTAATAATTAATTTACAAAAAGAAAAGGGTAACCTGCGCCAGCGCAAAGCGTGCCGTAGAGGGAACGTTTAGTCTGCTTTTTATTTGCGAGAGGTAACCATGTCAATTCACGGACACGACGTGCTGAATATGATGATTGAGTCAGGTGAGCGCTATACGGAGGAGAGTCTGGTTGAGGCGATACATGCCCGCTTTGGCGAAGCGGCGCGTTTCCATACCTGTTCAGCTTCGGAGATGACGGCCGCGGAGCTGGTGGCGTTTCTGGCGGCGCGCGGAAAATTCATTCCGGCAGCAGACGGATTTTCCACTCACGAAAGTAAAATCTGCCGCCATTAAATAATGCGGTGCTGAAAACTCAGCACCGCTTTTCTGTTAATTCTGGGTATCGAGCGTCGACAGCTCTTTATCAATGAAGTACAGACCTTCCCCGGATTTACCTGCCAGAGATAATTTATCCAGCACGGATTTAAACAGCTTCTCTTCTTCGTGCTGTTCAGCCACATACCACTGAAGGAAATTAAAGGTTGGATAATCCTGGCTGGTCATGGCGGCATGAGCCAGTTCATTAATTTTCTGGGTGATCAGCTGTTCATGCTCATAGGTGGCGCGGAACAGTTCATCAAGAGAGCCGTATTCGGCAAAAGGCGATGCCACGTTATCAATGCGCGGCAGGCTGCCGGTGTCCGTCAGGTAATCAAACAGACGCTGCATGTGCGTCATCTCTTCCTGGGCATGACGACGCAGGAAGGCGGCCGCCCCTTCAAAGCTGTGATAGCTGCACCAGGCGCTCATCTGCTGATAAAGCAGGGAAGAAAAAAGCTCAAGATTCATTTGCGCATTGAGCTTGTCGATCATTTCAGTTTTTAACATGGTGCAGCTCCGGTTTATTAATTCTGGTTCACGATGAGCGACACTATAATTTGTTATTTAATTATTTGCAAAAAGTAAAATAAATATTTCTTTATTAAAAATACGAATGGGAATAAAACGCATTGCCGCCATTTATATTTATTAATGAGAATTGTTTTAGTTCTTATTAAATAAACTGCCAGCGTGACTGGCAGTAGCGGTTAATACCACGGATTCTGGCTGGAAGAGGTAACAGCATATCCCTGACATTTATACTGAATGGTCACACTTTCGTTCAGACAGAGTGAACCGCTGATCAGGGTGCAGGTATTAATTGGCTGCCCGTAGGCTGACGCAGTGGCGTAGCCCATATGTTGACAGGCTTTGGTTGCCGTACCGTTATTAACATACTCATCAGACCAGGCGTTTTGCAGCATGGCCTGGCCATAGTCGAGGCGCACAATTCCGTTTGGGGCATCCGTACTGCTGACTTCTGCCTGACGGTTGATACTGCACCCGGCGAGCAACAGGATCGTTCCGGCTATGATTACACGTTTCATGGTTCACTCTGCGTGACGGGAAATACGCCATTGTAACCAACGCGATGGTACGCAATGGCTGGAATAGCCGGAGGATCTGCCCTCTCACTGTGCAACGAGCCGGGCCACCGCGCGAAATTGTGAGCGCATCTTTGTTTTTTAAAACAAGTTTTCACTTAATTTGAAAGTGCGTTTGTTTGATAGTAAGGTTAAGTTGAAAAGGTATCCACAGCGGGATCGCCCGCCATGCATTCAGGAGAGACAAGATGAAAATTGCACTGATGATGGAAAACAGCCAGGCCGCTAAGAATCCCATCATCCTTAATGAGCTGAAAGCCGTTGCTGATGAGAAAGGTTTTCCGGTCTATAACGTCGGTATGAGTGATGAGAACGATCATCATCTCACCTATATTCACCTGGGCATCATGGCGAGCATTCTGCTTAACGCTAAAGCCGTTGATTTTGTTGTTACCGGCTGCGGTACCGGGCAGGGCGCGCTGATGTCCCTGAACATCCATCCGGGTGTGATTTGCGGTTACTGCATCGATCCTGCGGATGCTTTCCTGTTTGCGCAAATCAACAACGGTAACGCGCTTTCTCTGCCGTTTGCGAAGGGCTTCGGCTGGGGGGCAGAACTGAACGTACGCTTTATCTTTGAGAAAGCGTTTACCGGACGCAATGGCGAAGGCTATCCACCAGAGCGTAAAGAGCCGCAGGTGCGTAACGCCGGGATCCTGAACCAGGTGAAAGCGGCGGTGGTGAAAGAAAACTATCTGGATACCCTGCGAGCAATCGATCCTGAGCTGGTTAAAACCGCCGTATCAGGCCAGCGCTTCCAGCAGTGCTTCTTCGAGAACTGCCAGGACAAAGAGATTGAAGCCTTCGTGCGCGGTATTGTTGGCTGATTTACTTTGCCGGGCGGTGCGTTGCCTGCCCGGCAGATAGCGTTACTTTTTCGATGAGACCGCGCTGCCCGCATCTTGAGTCAGACGCAGCGTGTCAACCATTCCCACCAGGCAGATCAGCGCGATTGCCACAAATGCCAGCCGGAAGCTCATTCCTGGCATACCGGCAATCCCCATCGCCTCACTGACTTTTTCCCCGATACGAATACCAATCGCCCCGAGCGTGATCCCAAGCCCCACGGCAAGCTGCGTTGCGGTTGAAAACAGAGTATTGGCATAGCTCATCTGCACCGATGGCACATCCGCAAAAGCCAGCGTACTGATGGCTGTAAACTGAATCGAACGGAAAACGCCGCCCAGATAAAGGATCAGCATGATGAGCCACGCGGGCGTCTGCGGCGTAAGAAACGCGCAGGCCAGCAACGCCAGGACATTCAACGCACCGTTAATCAGCAACAGCCGCTTAAACCCCAGGCTGCGGATAAGCGGCGTCGTCGCCGGCTTAATGGTGAGATTGCCAACGAAAACCGCCAGCACCAGCAGGCCAGAATGGAACGCGTCCATGCCAAAGCCGACCTGGAACATCAGCGGTAACAGGAACGGAACCGCGCTGATGGAGGCGCGAAACAGCGATCCGCCGTACAGGGTGACGCGAAACGTCGGCACCTGCATCGCATCGAGCCTGATCATCGGCCAGGTTGCCCGCTTAAAGTGACGCAGCGCCAGGCTTAAGGCGACGACACCGACGATAAACAGCGTGGCGGTTAATCCTGTTCGCAGAGGCTCTGCGCCCATCAACTCCATCGCATAAACCAGGCTCACCATGGCAAGGGTGGTGACAACAAAACCCGGTAAATCAAACGGTCGGCGCGTATCTTCATGCAGGTCTGGAATGATGCGCAGTGCCAGCAAAATGGCGATTATCCCCAGCGGCACGTTAATAAAGAAGATCCAGCGCCAGTCGGCATAGCTGGTAATGAATCCACCCAGCGGCGGGCCGATGATCGGCGCGACCAGCGCAGGCCACGTCAGGGTGGCGATTGCCGTGATGAGCTGATGTTTTGGCGTGGTGCGTAGCACGGCCAGGCGACCTACGGGCACCATCAGCGCACCACCCATGCCCTGGAGGACGCGCATCGCAACGAACTGATCGAGCGTGGTGGACAGGCCGCAAAATACCGAGGCCAGCGTGAAGATCGCCAGCGCGAGGGCAAACACTTTTCGCGCGCCGAAGCGGTCGGCGATCCAGCCGCTGGCGGGGATCAGCACGGCCAGGGTGATCAGATAGGCGCTGATGCCGATATTCAGATCCACCGCCTGGTCGCCGAAGCTTTTTGCCATATCCGGCAACGCGGTGGCGATCACCGTCCCATCCAGAAACTCCATAAAGAAAGCACCGGCCACCAGCAGCGCCGCAGGCGATAATCCACGGCTCTCTTTGCCGGATACGTTTTCACTCATTCTCTTCCTGCCCGCTCAAAAAATTTTATAAACATTTACTGGAATTTATAAGCCTGTAACGTGCGGATTTATCATGGCTTTTTTTAACAAACCAGCAGCACTGAGGGTTTAATAACCGTGATGCAGGTCACAAAATGGTTGATTTTTGTGATGGTGGTCATATTATAAGCGTATTGACAATAACACCTGCATAACACGTTACTGGAGCAACATAATGAAACTGCGCAAAATCCTGAAAAGCATGTGGGCAAACTACTGCACAACGTTTAAAGACGTCCCACCGGGTGCGATGTTCTGATAAAAAAACCTGCTTCGGCAGGTTTTTTTATGTCTGCGGACGACGAGAGGGAGATGGAAGGGCGTCTGTTTTGCTACTATGGCGGCCTTTGAATAAGGAGAACCCCATGTCACAAAACCTGAGCGCCGATCAGGAACTGGTATCTGACGTCGTCGCCTGCCAGCTGGTTATCAAACAAATCCTTGATGTGATTGACGTTATCGCGCCGGTTGAGGTACGCGAAAAGATGTCGACCCAGCTGAAAAACATCGATTTCACCAACCATCCTGCTGCGGCGGACCCGGTTACGCTCCGCGCGATCCAGAAAGCGATTGCGCTGATTGAACTCCGCTTCACACCGCAGGGTGAGTCACACTAAAATAAACCGATGTTTTAAAATTAGAAACTCTTTTCTGCTTTTACGTCGAAGGGCGACAGAGCCTGTCGCCCGCAGAAGGATCAGAAGAACGTCTGCACCAGCAGATAGCTCACCACGCAGGCACAGCTGACACCAATCAGCCCCGGCAGAATAAAGCTGTGGTTGATGATGAATTTACCGATGCGGGTGGTGCCGGAGCGATCGAACCCGATACAGGCCAGATCGCTCGGATAGGTGGGCAGCACAAAATAGCCGTAGGATGCCGGGAAGAAGGCCACCAGCATTTTCGGATCGATGCCCAGCATCAACCCCATCGGGGCGACCGCGGTCAAGGCCGCAGCCTGGCTGTTGACCAGTTTTGATACCAGGAACAGCACGATGGCATACGTCCAGGGATGACTTTTCACCACCCCCTCCAGCGCCATTTTCAGCTCGTCGAGATGCGCCTGAAAAAAGGTATCGCTCATCCACGCCACGCCAAACACCGAGAAAATCGCGACCATCCCCGCCTTAAATACCGCCCCGTTTGAAATGGCCGACGCATTCACCTTGCAGGTCATCAGCATGATGGCCCCGGCGATCAGCATCATCATTTGAATGACAAGGTTCATCGACAGGGCTGTCATTTTCCCTTTGATCTCAAACGCCGGACGCAGCTCGGGCAGCGCACCCAGCAGGACCACTATGGCAATCCCGGCGAAGAAGATCCACGTGGACCAGTAGGCCTGTTTCGGGAAACGTTGATCCATCAACGTCTCCGTTCCTCCATAGATAAACTCCCGCTGTTTCGGATCTTTCAGCTTTTCCTGAAATTCAGGATCGTCTGCGAGGTTTTTCCCGCGACGCAAGCTCCACAGCGCCGCAATGGCGACGCCAGACAGTGAGGCCGGTACGGAGACCGCAAGAATTTCGAGGATCCCCCACGCGTGGCCGATACCGTGCTGCGCACCCAGAATCGAGACCAGCGAAACGACGGCCACGGAAACGGGGGAGGCGGTGATCGCCATCTGAGATGCCACCGAGGCCACCGCCATCGGCCGTTCCGGGCGTATGCCTTTTTTCAGGGCGATATCCGCGATAATGGGAAACATGGTGTAGACGACGTGCCCGGTCCCGCACAGGAAGGTCAACATCCAGGTGGTAAACGGTGCGAGAAGGGTGATGTGCTGGGGATGTTTACGCAGCAGGCGCTCTGCAAACTGCATCATTACATTCAGGCCACCGGCGGTCTGTAGCGTGGCCGCACAGCCGATGACGGCGAGGATCGTGAGCATCACGTCAACCGGCGGTTTACCGGGTTGCAGACCAAAGACAAAACTCAAAACAAACAGGCCGATGCCGCTTATCAGCCCCAGGCCCATCCCGCCGAAGCGGGTGCCTATCAGCAGGCAGAGAATAATGACAATAAACTCAATGGTGATCATGATGCTCCCTCGTTAATGAATGTAATTAAACAAATCATTACACGATGTATGGTTATTCATTGGGAGCAAGATCTGATTTGTTAAATGTCAGCAAAAGCAGGGAGTTGGTACCCACTCCCTGACGGGCTGAGGGATCCCCAGTAATTTGAAAGCAAAAGCGATAACGTTGCCTTCAGAATAACTGAAGGCTTTCAGCGATGCCTCGGTCCGGCTGTAAATCGCTGAGGCGTTTCCTGTAGGCCGGGGCGAGGCGCAGGGATGCGCCGAGAGGGCGGGCTTTACAGGGATGTTACCTCCGCCCGTCCCCGATAAGCCGGAAGGAAT
>NZ_JADCKV010000004.1:0-6226 GCF_014982105.1 Enterobacter cloacae complex sp. P18RS
CTTCGTTTCCGGCAGCGCGGACGGCGTGACCAGCGCCCGCCGGTTTTCAGGCGCGTTCGGGTCATGCAGCCCCAGCCTGCCGTTCACGATGGTCTGCCAGGCATCAATGCGCGGACGGTCGGCGCGGTCGTAATACGGCTGGAGACGCTTGCCAGTCAGCAGCTCCGTGTTCGGGATCAGGAAGTTCAGCTCCAGCCGCCCCTTATCCTGGTGCTCAACCCACAGCACGCTGTACTGGTCTTTGTCGAGTCCGGGCATCAGAACCCGTTCAAAGCTCGCCATCAGCTTTTCGCGCTGCCCGGGCGGTAAATCCTTTTCGGCAAAGGACAGGACGCCGGATGTGTACTTTTTTGCGTAGGGTGAGGCGTCGATAAGCTCCCTGACTTCTTCCGGCTTCCCCTGCAGAACGGTGGCGCCCTCGCGCTGTCGGTCTTTCCCCAGCAGATAATCCACCGGACCGGCGCCACCGCCGCGCCCTCGCGGGTGAAACTTAACGATCATCGTCTGCACCCTTTTCCAGCACGGCATGCCGCAGCCGCTCGAGTCCGGCATCTATGGCCATCAGCGCGGCGACGACCTGCACGCGGTCGTGCCCGCTGCCACCACCGGCGTTAACCTGCCGGGCAATCTGGTTAAGGTTGTTCCCCATGCCGGCAAGCTGACGAAGCAGCGCCGGCGAGATCGAGGGAAGCTTGCCGGCGCGGGCGGGTTTCTCGTCCAGGCACGTCTGGCGCATCCAGGCTGCAAGCTGTTTACCGTCGCAGCGCTCCAGCAGACGCCGGTGCTCATCCTCGGTCACCCACATCGTGAGCATTTTGCTGCGTTTGTCTGCCAATCCGGCCTCCTGATAACGCCGGGACGGGCGGGAAATCTTTTCCCGGTCGGCGCGGTGTTGGACAAGCCGCAGGCGCGTCAGTGGTTTTAGCGGGTTTCGGGGCGCAGCCCTGAACCAGTCACGTAGCGCTAGCGGAGTGTATACTGGCTTAATATGGTAAATCGAAGTGGGAGTTCAGGGAAGTGCTTCATGTGGCAGGTAAAAAATGCGGCTGTGGGGCGTAAGTGCGAAATGCTGGGGACGATGAAATGACGCCTCCTCGCTCACTCGGTCGCTACGCTCCTGCCGTGAGACTGCGGCGGGCGTTACCGGCTCACGAATGGCGGGATAAAGAGATGGCGCTCAAATCAGGAAGGGCTGGGAAAAGGATGCGGCGTTGCCGTTTTTCCATAGGCTCCGCCCCCCTGACAAGCATCACGAAATATGACGCTCAAATCAGTGGCGGCGAAACCCGACAGGACTATAAAGATCCCAGGCGTTTCCCCCTGGTAGCTCCCTCGTGCGCTCTCCTGTTCCTGCCTTTCGGTTTACCGGTGTCATTCCGCTGTTATGTGGCCGCGTTTGTCTCATTCCACGCCTGACACTCAGTTCCGGGTAGGCAGTTCGCTCCAAGCTGGACTGTATGCACGACCCCCCCGTTCAGTCCGACTACCACGCCCATTCCGGTAACTATCAACTTGAGTCCAACCCGGAAAGACACGACAAAATCGCCATTGGCGGTAGCCACTGGTAAGCAGGATGTGCGAGAGATGTATCGAGAGTTCTTGAAGTGGTGGCCGGACTACGGCTACACTGGAAGGACAGATTTGGTGACACGTCTCGCACAAGACTGTTACCACGGTTCAGAAGTTCCCCAACTTACTGAACCTTCGAAAAACCACCTCCCCAGGTGGTTTTTTCGTTTTCAGAGCAAGAGATTACGCGCAGAGCAAAACGATCTCAAGAAGATCATTTTACAAATTGGATAATATCCCTCCGCCCCTAACACTAATATAAAATTATCGGGCTTGCATGCCCCTCACCATTTTCCCCATATCCACCACCAAACAATAGTTCGTCGAGTTCTTTGCTAGCTTGATCAATACACGCAGCCACATGAATAGCAGAAGGGTACTCATCATACTGAAAATTATCGCTTTTTTCAGGAGGGAGTCGATCATAATACGGATGACAATCCACATAATAATGACGTATTAGCATCCCAGTTTTATCTTCGTACTCTGATGGCTGCAACGTACTCCCTGGGAAAGCTTTTGCAACATGTATAGCAGCTTGAAAGGTATCAAAATATCGCCCAAACATTGGCGTTTCAAAGCTAGGCGACTCTGTCGAAAAATCCCCCATAACTTGCGCCAAATAACCATTATCTATCTGCCATTGAACATCTGATCCCATAGCCCACTCTCCCAGAGTTACTCCTAATAAATAACCATAATATGTATTTACCATAACGCTTCATGTTATGAATCAGCAGCAGCCAGCTCCGCAAGCCTCTTACACGTAGGCGTAAAAAAACCCGCACAGGGCGGGTTTAGGGATAGTGCATGGTTCTGGCACGATAAAACCAATCCTGCGCAGCAACATCATCTTGCTCGACCCCCCATCCATTTTTATACATCTCACCAAGAGATGCCTGAGCTCCTGCATGATCTTGCTCAGCGGCCAGAATAAACCAATGGAAAGCCTGCCTATCACTTTGCTCAACGCCCATACCGAGATGGTACATCCAGCCAAGTTTAAATTGGGCACTACTGTGGTCTTGCTTCGCAGCACAGAGAAACCATTCGACTGCTAACGCATCATTTCTTAAATCAGAGAAAGCATACAGCCTTCCAAGCTGAAACTGAGCCTCTGCATGACCTTGCTCAGCAGCTTTCTGATACCATTCCGAAGCTTTTTGAGCATCTTTATATCCACCTAACCCCAGATGATATGCCCAACCAAGACTAAACTGGGCATCATCATGGCCTTGCTCAGCTGCAAGCTGAAACCAGTATATAGCCTGCTTATAATCCTGATGCACACCAAGACCGCATGAGAATATCTTACCCAGATGAAATCTAGCCTGGCTATCTCCAGCAGTAGCTAGTGCTAACCAGCGCTCAACAGAGAGTGACGGCATAAGGTCATCCCTTAATTGTGATCTGAATATCATCCTCATTCACACCAAAATATAAAGCCAACCCTGCTTTAGCCTCTTTTAGATTTATCGGCCTAACTCTGTTGCTATCCTCCTCATACTCATCATATTCATCCCCGCCTTTTATCGTATTCAAGACTAAGGAATCCTCTTTAGGTAGGGGTTGGAAATCCACTTTGGAGATATCAATTCCCATGTCTTCAAGTTTTCTATAGGAGACTGGATTACGATTGCCGTCCCACTGCCCAGGGATATCAATTTCAGCATAGGAATCAATATTTATGATCCAGCGCTTAGGGTTTTCAGGGGCTCGACTTACTCCGGATATTTTCCCGATCATAAATGCATGATGATGCTTAGCCTCCTGACTACCCCAGTCTTTTTTCGAATTTTGGACGCAAACCAGGTACGGAAGCTTAGCTACGTGAGTAGCATCAAGTCTCCAAGCCTGGCTTCCTCCACTATTTAAAATCTCAGTAATACCCCTGGCCGTAAGAACAGTAATGCAGTCAGTATCAAGCATAGATATCTCCATTTTTGTTTTAAAAAAGGCAAGTCACCGCGTAATGACAATCTTTTTAGCATCAAAAACGGAAGAGCTCAACATAAAACCACAAGATATATACAAATAACTACCCGAAGTACTACGACGATTACTCCTAGGGCTGCAAAAAAACCAGTAAAACACTACTCGACTTCGGCCGGAGGGCTTTTTCTCTCTGGACTCAGTCTGAGTGACAACATGATGTGTGAAGTAAGAACCCGCCACACCGCCGCATTTAACATAAGAGTTCTTGGCCGCACCCCCTGAGAGCCCCTCAGCGCGTTTCTGCGGCCTGAGGGCCGTTTCCGGCACCTTTCCCCGGCCCAAACCCTGAAAAACGCCCCTGATAATTTCTGCGCGGCTGCATGGCTATGCACAAGAGTGAATGGCGGCCGGTTTCGTGAAGGAAATACCGTGAAAGCTCCGAAAGAAACGCTTAATTGCACAGCAGCACATGAACGTGATCAGATGAAATCTGTCTACTGCCGCACTTCTTCACGAAAGGCCCGCTGAGCGTCAGATTCGGGCCTTTCTTACTAAAAAGATTTCAATAGAATTTTTTAGCAGGCGATTTTTATCTATAACCATACATTGAGCATAGAAGACCCAAATTTATGTATGACTCAATAGAAAAAAACAAATCACAGCCATCTAAACACTGAGACAGCAAGCCAAACAAAAATCAAAGAAATAACTCCATTTTTAATCAAATAATATAGTTTTCGATTCCTTTTTTTTAGCTTCTGACCTGCATCACGAATAGCATTAACATATTTAAATAAATGATTTATAGCACCAGTCCTGTCATTATTATCGTTGGGTGATGCTGCCGCTGACATTAGCACCCCACCTATCCACCTATTTATTTTTTGTGACCACCGCCACTTCATCGGCCTTTCTATATCACAGAACAAAATAATACGTGTCTGCTCGGTATCATTCTGAGCCCAGTGAACAAAAGTTTCGTCAAAAATTATCACTTCACCATCATGCCAACTGCGGCGTACACCATCAACTTCAATAAAACACCGTTCATCATTTGGTGTTGATAATCCTAAATGATAACGAACTGAACCGGCATAAGGGTCACGATGCTTTCCTAAATGGCTTCCTGAAGGCAATTCAGCAAACATCGCTGCTTTAATACAGGGAATAGAGCTAACCAGTTGGGTTGTTACTGGGCAAAGCCGCTCCGCTGATGGATGAGCATCTCCATACCACTTGAGGTAAAAGCGCTTCCAACCGCGCTTAAAAAATGTATTAAATCCTGCATCATTATTTTTTTCAGATGATTTAATGTGCCCTTGCAAATTAACAGCTTCGTCTCTTATAACCTGCCAGTTATCAATTAATGGTTGAAGTTCAGGAAATGTTTCTGGGGGAAACCATGCCTGCTTTGACGGCAGCTTCGAAAAGCCTGTCATAAACATATTTATCGGAGCCATAAATGTTGAATGATCAAATAACTGCCTGGAAAACTTTTGTTTTATTTTACCGCGAGAATGCGCATACAATACACTGATAAGAAAAACAAAAATAATAATAAGTGACAGCATGTGTATATTCCTTGTTCACGCCAATAATAAAAATCTCTTAAAGATAACATAATGAATGCACTTAAATTATAATCTAAATGCTATTTATCAATAGTATAATCGAAGCTTCACCAGAACATATCTACTACACAGGCAGAGAGGATTTCAGCAGGAATTATGCTGAAATGAATCAAAGGGACGGACCGTGATATACCCGCTGTCGCTGTGATCGTTCGAGCTCCAGCGCTTTCTGATGCCGCGCCTCCCGCACCTGCTGCAGCTCGACGGCATTCAGCCGCTCGACAACCGGCGCAGCTGATCGCTCAAACTCTGCACCTGCCTGCTCAAGCCCGTGACGCGCTCGCTCAGCGCCGCGTTCTCCCGTTGCATAAGACCAGACATCGTCCGCCATTCCGCGAAGGCGCTCTCCCACTCGTCCAGCCTTTTCGAGTAGTCCTGCTGTAGCTGCTCTAATGCGCTCAGCAACTGTTTTTCCAGCTCTGTCATGTGCTATTTCCCCGCCAGTATCATCCAGCTCGAATCCTCTCCGAACCGTCCCGCTTCCGGGTTCACCCTCACGCAGCGGCGTCTCTGCTCGCCGCAGGTCGAGAGCTGCACGCCGCTGTTCCGCTCGGACAGCATCGCCTGCGTGCTCTTCTGCTCCCGGATGCTCACGTAATTGTCGAGTATCTGCTGACTCTGCCACCACAGAATGGCCGCGTTCGAGGCGATCAGCAGCACGGAGACCAGGACGATGGTCAGCCACGTCTGGCTGACCATGCGCAGCATCCCTTTCGTACGCTGGCTCATGGCTGAGGACAGCTTCCGGTCGTGGTCGAGGATGGCGGCGCTGATTCTCTTCTCGCTTTCGCTCAGTTCCGCTCTGACAGACTTCTCGTGCTCGCTGAATGCGGCTTTCAGCATCTCGCCGGTACTCTGCTGCTGCGCTTTCGATTTCTGCTCTAAGTCCTTCGCCAGCGTTAAAAGACTGTTCATAGATGGCTCCCTTCAGTCGGATGTTTCGCCCCCCGTCCGGGTCGGCAATGCTGATGCTGCTTTTTGTGGTGCGTACCACCTCAAAACCTGCGCTTTCCAGCGCCTCAGTGACGTCCTGGCGGGTTTTCAGCTCCCCGGACGAGGCCAAGGCCAGTAAACCCCGTGTAATTGCCTGC
>NZ_JADCKV010000039.1:0-319 GCF_014982105.1 Enterobacter cloacae complex sp. P18RS
TCCCTATAATGCGCCTCCATCGACACGGAACATGTGAATCACTTCACAGATAACCGGGTCGGTTGAAGAGAAAAAATCCTGAAATAACGGGTTGACTCTGAAAGAGGAAAGCGTAATATACGCCACCTCGCGACAGAGCGCTGAAGCGCGTCGCAACTGCTCTTTAACAATTTATCAGACAATCTGTGTGGGCACTCAAAGTGACATGGATTCTTAATGTCGTCGGACACTAAATGAATACCAAGTCTCAACGAGTGAACACGTAATTCATTACGAAGTTTAATTCACGAGCATCAAACTTAAATTGAAGAGTTTGATC
>NZ_JADCKV010000040.1:0-26346 GCF_014982105.1 Enterobacter cloacae complex sp. P18RS
TCAATCTGAGCCATGATCAAACTCTTCAATTTAAAAGTTTGATGCTCAATGAATTAAACTTCGTAATGAATTACGTGTTCACTCGTTGAGACTTGGTATTCATTTAGTGTCCGAGGACATTAAGAATCCATGTCACTTTGAGTGCCCACACAGATTGTCTGATAAATTGTTAAAGAGCAGTTGCGACGCGCTTCAGCGCTCTGTCGCGAGGTGGCGTATATTACGCTTTCCTCCTTCAGAGTCAACCCGTTATTTGAGGATTTTTTCTCTTCAGCCGACCGGGTTGTCTGTGAAGTGATTCACATCCGCCGTGTCGATGGAGGCGCATTATAGGGATCCCAGTTTTTAGCACAAGTATTTTTTAGATCTTTTTTTCCAACTGATGATTTTCCGTTCTTTTCGCTGAAAACCCACCCGATCCGCTTAAAAATTGACGCATTTTGCCTTGCCTCGATCCAGGAATACGATCAAAGTCTTCTTTAATAGCGCTCATCTGTATCGAGGTAGATATGTTTGCAGTATTACGTCCTTATAAAGATCTGTTCCCCCAAAAAGGCGATCGCGTGATGATCGATGCCAGCAGCGTGGTCATTGGTGATGTTCGCATGGCCGATGATGTCAGCATCTGGCCACTCGTCGCGATCCGGGGCGATGTTAACTACGTTGCAATCGGTGCACGCACCAATATTCAGGACGGCAGCGTGCTGCATGTGACTCATAAGTCATCTTATAACCCTGAGGGCAATCCGCTCATCATTGGGGAAGATGTCACCGTCGGTCATAAAGTGATGCTCCACGGCTGCACAATCGGTAACAGGGTTCTCGTTGGGATGGGATCGATTTTGCTGGATGGCGTCATAGTAGAAGATGACGTAATGATTGGCGCAGGAAGCCTTGTTCCGCAAAACAAACGTCTGGAAAGTGGCTATCTCTATTTAGGCAGTCCGGTTAAACAGATCCGCCCCCTAAAAGAGGCGGAGATCGAAGGATTGAAATACTCAGCGAACAATTACGTTAAATGGAAGAATGACTATCTGGATCAGGATAACCAGACCCAACCCTGATCGTCTTCCTGCTGATCGCGGATCAAATCGCTGGCTTCCTCTTCCAGATCCCAGCGATTTTCGCAAAAGACCGCTAACGGATCTGAACCACCAAAGCGCTGATGCAACGTCTCCCCTTTAATCGCACAGGTGAGCTGCATTCCATGCACCAGCACCGGGAAACAAACCGCTTGCTTATTTTCATCCCAGATTTCTCTGTCGGGAAAATGAATCGCCTGATTCATGCCATCAGTTCCTGTTTCAGCTTTTCGATCACCGGTTCTACAGCAGGTAACACGCCATGCCAGAGTAGCACCGCATGAGCCGCCTGCCCCACCAGCATGCCCAGACCATCAGCCACGTGTTTTGCCCCCTGTTGTTCACACCAGGTCAGAAATGGCGTTTTCCCTTTTTGATAAAACATGTCATAGGCGTAGATGTGGGAATGAACCAGGGATGCAGGAATCGCCGGGATCTCTCCATTAATACCGCTTGAGGTGGCATTAATTACAAGATCAAATTCGTGACCCGCGAGATCGTCAAGTGCTACCGCAGTTACGCTGCCTGTGTGTGCGAACAACGCCGCCAGCTCTTCTGCTCTGGAGAAGGTACGGTTGGTGATTGTCACCGCACAATCCAGCGAAAGAAGAGGAAGCAATACGCCGCGCGACGCGCCACCCGCGCCGATCAGCAGGATCCGAAAGCCTGGTTTAATAAACGACAGTCGTTCCAGATCGCTGAGTAAACCTATGCCATCGGTGTTATCGCCCAGAAGGCGACCATCTTCGAGCCGCTTAAGGGTATTGACGGCACCAGCGAGCGAGGCACGCTCGGTCAGCTCATCCGCACGCCCGAAAGCCTCTTCTTTAAAAGGCACCGTGACGTTCGCACCTTTACCACCCGCATCAAAAAAGCTATTCAGCGTCGGTATAAATGCATCAACAGGCGCAAGAACCCGACCATACGGGTGATCTATCTGCAATTGCTCTGCAAACAGCTGATGGATCAGAGGCGACTTGCTGTGCGCGATCGGGTTACCAAAAACAGCATAGGTTTCCATAACATTATCCCTGGCGAAAACGTTCGCCGGTCAAGGCATCGCGAATTTCTGACGGGTTAAGACGACCCCCGGTTTCACCCACGGCTACAGGGAAATCATTCCCGAACTGCGCCAGAACTTCTTCTGTTGTCCGACAAGGGGGAAGCCCGGTCAGGTTGGCGCTGGTTGAAACTAGGGGTTTACCAAATGCCTGGCATAACTCCACCACCAAGGGATGGTCGGTAACGCGTACCGCGAGTGAATCGAAACGCCCGGTTAACCAGCGCGGCGTTGTCGGTTGTGCAGGAAAGACAAACGTAACGGGACCTGGCCACACAGAGAAAATGGTTTCCCGCTGTGCAGGCGTCAGCATGGAATCATCAATATAAGGCTTAAGCTGCTCGTAGTTCGCAGCGATCAAAATCAATCCTTTTTCGACAGGCCGCTGTTTTAGCGCCAGCAGACGGTTAACGGCGACTTCGCTGTCAGGATCGCACCCGACCCCGAAAACGGCTTCTGTTGGATAGGCGATGACTTCTTCTTTTTTCAGGATGTCCACCGCCTGCGCGATGGAGCCTGATGGCAGGTTATTATTCACTGATTTGATCCGCCGAAACCGGCTTTCCACATTGTTTACTGGCGCAAAAGCGTTTCAAGCCTTGCGCGGTTTTCTTTTCTATAAGTAACAGATAATCGCAATGAGGGCAGACGCCCGCTACTGGTTTGAAATTGATAACGAACTGGCATTCAGGATAGCGATCGCACGAATGGAAGGTCTTGCCATAACGAGAGCGGCGCTGCACCAATTGACCACGCTGGCACTGAGGGCAGGCAATTGCCGTTTCATCTGGTTTATCAATTTGTTCCGTATGTTCACATTCCGGATAGCGGCTGCATCCGATAAACATCCCGAACCGCCCCTGCCGCAGCGCCAGTTCGCCGCCACAGAGTGGACAAAGCTGTCCCTCCAGAATTTTGACGATATGTCCGTCCGCCTGGCTTTTCAGGGGACGGACATAATCACATTCCGGATAGCGTGAACAACCGAGAAACGGACCGTGTTTCCCGGACCGAATAACAAGTTCAGCCCCACACTGTGGGCAGGGCTCGTTTTTATGCACCGTGAAGAGTGCTGATTTGGCCATAACAACTCTTGTTGCTGCACATAGAATTAATGCAGCATACCTTCATTCACTTCAAAGAGTAATTCTTCCATTTGCTGATAGGCATTTTCACAGCCTGGGATGTTGAACAGAACCATCAGGATCACCCATTTGAGATCTTCCAGTTCAAACTCAGCAGTATCCAGCGCCATGACGCGCTCTATCACCATCTCTCTCGTTTCGAGGTTTAGCACCTGAATCTGCTCGAGGAATAAAATGAATCCCCGGCAGCTGGCATCCAGCCTTTCACACTCTTCAGCTGTATAGATGCGCACAGACAATGGGTCAGAAGCAAGCTGCATCGGTTCGGCGAGGCCGTCCTGATAATCAGCCAACTTATCCAGCCACATCAACGCATTATAAATATCTTCCCGCTCAAAACCTGCGTCGGTCAGATCCCGTGTTAATTTGTCCTGATCCACCTGCATTTCTGCTTCGTTGTGGATGTAAGTCTCAAACAAATACATCAGTACGTCGAACATGGCATGCCCTCCTTAATCGGACATAGCCGCCGGGTACAGCTGCGATCCACCCTGCTAACTCCAGTTCGAGTAGCTGTGCTACCGTTACTGGCACAGGTTGGCCGGCACGTTCAGCGACAACGTCAACAGGTGTTACCTCATCTCCTACGTTAGCCAGGAGCTTGGGAAATGGCAATGCTACTGCCTCCTGATCCGATGAAATATGTCGCTTTTGGAGATCATCCTGCAACCAATGCAATCCATATTGCAAATTTTCCAGGATATCCTCTTTACAGGTCACCAGCGTCGCCCCCTGTTTTATCAGCCAGTGAGGGCCTTCGCAGCCAGGGTTCCCCAACGGGCCGGGTAGCGCAAAAACTTCACGCCCCTGCTCCAGTGCGCACCTTGCGGTAACCAGCGATCCACTCCGAATCGCAGCTTCGACCACCAGCACGCCCTGGCTTAACCCACTGATGATCCGGTTACGCCGTGGAAAGTTACCCGGTCTGGGCGATGTCGAAAGTGAAAACTCAGACACTATCGCCCCCTCTGAAGCGATAAGTTGCTCAGCCAGAATGTGATGACGACGCGGATAGAGACTAAAAAGACCATTGCCAAGCACGGCGACACTTCGCCCTTTTGCTGACAACGCCGCATGATGTGCCACACCATCGATGCCGCAAGCCAGGCCACTGGTGATCGTAAAGCCACATTGGGATAGCTGTTCACTCAGCATTTTCCCCCAACGCTCGCCATACCACGAGGGCGCACGGCTGCCCACAACCGCAAGCTGCATGCTATTAAGCACGTCAACGCGGCCTCGCACAAATAGCGCCCCGGGAAAATCAGGTATAGAACGTAACAATGGCGGAAAGCGAGGATCATCCGCTGTGAGAAGGTGGTTGTCGGTGTGTTCCAGCCATTCCAGACTACGTTCAAGCTCACTCTCACTGAACGAAAAAAACTTTACGCCATGTTTGGGCGAAAGCCCTGACGCGTTGACAGCTTCAGCATCGACGGTTGCCTGGCGAAGCAACCTCTGCGCAATCTCCAGCATCGCGTCACCGTATAACGACCCGATGTTTATAAGCCGTAACCATATCTCTGTGGACGTCATCCTTTTCCCTGCCATAAGCAGCCTCAGCAATCTTTGCGATTGGTCACTGATGCTGTCAATCGACCGGGGATTTGTCTAGAATAGAAGTAATATTCTTATCAACTCCTGAACACGACTCTGGAAATTTATGGCAGTTTTGCAAGTGTTACATATTCCTGACGAGCGCCTTCGCATCGTCGCGGAACCGGTTAAAGAAGTGAATGCAGAAATTCAGCGTATCGTCGATGATATGTTCGATACCATGTACGCTGAAGAAGGCATTGGCCTTGCCGCGACCCAGGTAGACATTCACAAACGTATTATTGTGATCGACGTTTCTGAAAATCGCGATGAGCGCCTGGTGCTGATTAACCCTGAGCTGCTGGAAAAAAGCGGCGAAACAGGTATTGAGGAAGGCTGTCTGTCTATCCCTGAACAGCGCGCTTTGGTGCCACGTGCCGAAAAAGTTAAAATCCGCGCACTGGATCGTGACGGCAATCCGTTTGAGCTGGAAGCCGACGATCTGCTGGCGATTTGCATTCAGCATGAGATGGATCACCTGGTCGGTAAGCTGTTTATCGATTACCTCTCACCGCTGAAGCAACAGCGTATTCGTCAGAAAGTTGAGAAACTGGATCGTTTACGTTCTCGCGCTTAACGCCCCCCGGATACAAGGAATAACGTGTCTACATCACTACGTATAATCTTCGCGGGTACCCCTGATTTTGCGGCGCGTCATCTCGACGCGCTGCTATCGTCTGGTCATCAGATTGTTGGCGTATTTACTCAGCCTGATCGTCCGGCTGGCCGCGGTAAAAAACTGATGCCTGGCCCGGTTAAAGTGCTGGCAGAAACGCATGGTTTGCCGGTTTTCCAACCTGCATCATTACGACCTCAGGAAAACCAGCAGTTAGTGGCAGACCTGAACGCTGACGTGATGGTAGTTGTGGCTTACGGCCTCATTCTGCCGAAAGCGGTACTCGATATGCCCCGCCTGGGCTGTGTTAACGTTCATGGTTCCTTGCTCCCACGCTGGCGTGGTGCAGCCCCTATTCAGCGCGCTCTGTGGGCAGGCGATGCTGAAACTGGCGTGACAATCATGAAGATGGACGTAGGTTTAGACACGGGCGACATGCTGTATAAACTGGCGTGTCCCATTACCGCAGAAGATACCAGCGCCACGCTGTATGACAAGCTGGCGGATCTCGGTCCGCAGGGGCTGATTGAGACGTTGCAACAGCTTGCTGATAATACAGCGACACCTGAAGTGCAGGATGAGGCACAGGTGACCTATGCTGAAAAACTGAGTAAAGAAGAAGCCCGGATCGACTGGTCCCTGTCAGCAGCTCAACTCGAACGCTGTATCCGCGCTTTTAATCCATGGCCGATGAGCTGGTTGATGATTGATGAGCAGCCAGTGAAAGTCTGGAAAGCTTCAGTTATTAACGGCAATACTTCGGCAGAGCCCGGTACGATTATCGACGCCAGCAAAAACGGTATCCAGGTTGCGACCGGAGAAGGGATCCTGAATCTTGAATCGCTGCAACCGGCCGGTAAAAAGGCAATGAGCGCGCAGGATCTATTAAATTCCCGTCGTGAATGGTTCATCCCTGGCAATCGCCTTGCCTGAAAAAATTTACTCTTAAGGCCCGGTGTTTCCGGGCATTTTTATTTTTACGGTTATGAAAAGACAAAATCTACGCACTATGGCGGCTCAGGCCGTTGAGCAGGTTATCGAGCAGGGCCAGTCACTGAGTAATGTCCTGCCTCCACTGCAACAAAAGGTTTCCGATAAAGACAAAGCACTGCTTCAGGAGCTATGCTTTGGCGTGCTGCGCACCCTCTCTCAGCTTGAATGGTTAATTAATAAGCTGATGTCACGCCCGATGAGCGGCAAGCAGCGTACCGTGCATTATTTGATCATGGTCGGTTTCTACCAGCTTCTTCATACCCGCATTCCACCTCATGCTGCGCTGGCTGAGACAGTGGAGGGTGCCGTTGCGATTAAACGTCCCCAGCTGAAAGGATTGATTAACGGCGTGCTGCGTCAGTTCCAGCGTCAGCAGGACGAACTGCTGGCAGAATTTGCGCAAAGCGAATCGCGCTTCCTGCACCCTGAATGGCTGCTGAATCGCCTTAAAAAAGCCTACCCACAGCAATGGCAAGACATTGTGGATGCCAATAACCAACGTCCGCCGATGTGGTTACGCGTCAATCGTAACCATCATACCCGCGACGCATGGCTGGCCCTGCTGGAAGAGGCCGGAATGAGCGGCTTCACACACGCTGCTTATCCTGATGCGGTTCGTTTAGCCTCCCCTGCACCGGTACATGCATTACCCGGTTTTGAAGAGGGCTGGGTAACGGTACAGGACGCATCCGCTCAGGGCTGCATGACCTGGCTTGAACCGAAAGACGGGGAGCAGATCCTTGATCTCTGTGCAGCGCCAGGGGGGAAAACAACGCATATTCTGGAAGTGGCGCCGCAGGCCAGCGTGATGGCCGTGGATGTTGATGAGCAGCGTCTTTCACGCGTCTATGACAACCTCAAGCGTCTGGGTATGAAAGCACAGGTTAAGCAAGGCGATGGACGTAAACCCGCAGACTGGTGTGGTGATACCCGGTTCGATCGTATTTTGCTGGACGCCCCTTGCTCTGCAACCGGCGTGATTCGTCGTCATCCCGATATCAAATGGCTGCGTCGCGATCGTGATATCAAGGAGCTTGCCCAGTTGCAATCCGAAATTCTGGATGCCATCTGGCCGCATCTCAAACCCGGCGGAACCCTGGTGTATGCAACCTGCTCTGTTCTTCCGGAAGAGAACAGTCAGCAAATTGCGGCTTTCCTGAAACGCACCCCGGACGCTACGCTGCATGATACGGGAACACCTGAGCACCCGGGTCTGCAAAACCTGCCGGGCGCAGAAGAGGGTGATGGTTTCTTTTACGCTAAGCTAATCAAAGAGTGATGTTGAGAACAGGTCACGAAAGATGAAAATTATCATTCTGGGCGCAGGGCAAGTTGGCGGAACGCTGGCGGAAAATCTCGTGGGCGAAAACAACGATATCACCATTGTGGATACCAATGGCGATCGCCTGCGCGTTTTGCAGGACAAGTTTGATCTTCGTGTTGTACAGGGGCACGGCTCTCACCCACGTGTGCTTCGGGAGGCGGGCGCAGACGATGCCGACATGCTGGTTGCAGTAACCAGTTCAGATGAAACCAACATGGTTGCATGTCAGGTGGCCTACTCGCTTTTCAACACACCGAACCGCATCGCCCGCATTCGCTCCCCGGACTATGTCCGGGATGCGGAAAAGCTGTTTAATTCCGAAGCAGTACCTATCGACCATCTTATTGCCCCTGAACAGCTGGTTATCGACAGTATTTATCGTCTGATTGAGTACCCGGGCGCGTTGCAGGTTGTGAACTTTGCGGAAGGAAAAGTAAGCCTGGCGGTTGTGAAGGCTTATTACGGCGGCCCGCTGATTGGTAATGCCCTGTCGACAATGCGCGAGCATATGCCACATATCGATACGCGTGTTGCGGCGATTTTCCGTCACGACAGACCTATTCGTCCGCAAGGGTCCACCATTGTCGAAGCCGGGGATGAAGTCTTCTTTATTGCGGCTTCTCAGCATATCCGTGCGGTGATGAGTGAACTTCAGCGTCTCGAAAAACCATATAAACGTATTATGCTGGTTGGCGGCGGTAATATTGGCGCAGGTCTGGCGAGACGGCTGGAAAAAGACTACAGCGTGAAGCTGATTGAACGAGATCAACAGCGCGCGTCGGAGCTGGCTGAAAAGCTTCAGAATACTATCGTGTTTTATGGCGATGCTTCGGATCAGGAATTGCTGGCCGAAGAGCATATCGATCAGGTTGATCTTTTTATTGCCGTCACCAACGACGACGAAGCGAATATTATGTCCGCCATGCTCGCTAAACGTATGGGGGCGAAAAAAGTAATGGTGCTTATCCAGCGTAAGGCTTATGTCGACCTGGTACAGGGTAGCGTAATTGATATTGCTATTTCACCTCAGCAAGCCACCATTTCTGCCCTGCTAAGCCATGTACGTAAAGCGGATATTGTCGGCGTGTCGTCTCTTCGTCGTGGTGTTGCTGAAGCCATTGAAGCCGTCGCTCATGGGGATGAAACGACGTCGCGCGTTGTTGGTCGCGCGATCGACGAAATTAAACTTCCACCAGGCACCATTATCGGCGCCGTAGTGCGAGGTAACGATGTCATGATCGCCAATGATAATTTACGTATTGAGCAGGGTGACCACGTTATTATGTTCCTGACCGATAAAAAATTTATTACCGACGTCGAGCGTTTATTCCAGCCAAGCCCGTTCTTCTTGTAATGATTTGGGTGCTCAGACGAGAGCACCCAAATATTAACCTTCTAATTTTCATGCCTTTTATTTTTCATAACGATTATTTATCCCCAATGGCAATTAGCTAATCATTTGTTAAACTTATAGGCGTCAGCTGGTACAAGGAGAACATAATGAGTTTTATTAAAGAGTTTCGCGAATTTGCGATGCGCGGGAATGTGGTGGATTTGGCTGTGGGTGTCATTATTGGTGCGGCGTTCGGTAAGATCGTTTCATCATTAGTCGCCGACATTATTATGCCGCCGTTAGGGCTGTTGATTGGAGGCATTGATTTCAAACAGTTCGCCTTCACCCTTCGGGAGGCTCAGGGCGATATCCCTGCGGTTGTAATGCACTATGGCGTATTCATTCAGAACGTATTTGATTTCGTGATCGTGGCATTTGCCATTTTCATGGCGATCAAACTTATCAACAGACTTAACCGTAAAAAAGAAGAACCGGCTGCTGCCCCGCCAGCACCCACTAAAGAAGAAGTCTTACTGACTGAAATTCGCGATCTGTTAAAAGAGCAGAACAAACGCGTTTGATCAGGCGACAGAAACAGAAAGGCCAGTGGTAAAAAAGCGATTAGCTTGCTTGCCACTGGCCTCCCAGTTACCCCGTTGTGCATGTTTACCTTTACGTAGATAACTCCCTTTTCCTTTCTTGTTCTTCTCAACACGCTGTCTGAAAAGCGGGTCGTGAAGCAATGCCTCAATGGCGTTATCCTTAATTTGTCCCTTCGTATGCTGATAGCGGCTCATCATTTCTCCTGAGCATAGTTAATGTCGGCGGGAGTCTAGTCCCTGGCTGATAAAAAATCAACAACCCTGAGTTTCACTACTGGCGCCCTGTTCAAGAGCTTCCAGTATTGAGCAATAAACACTGCTATGAGCGGTACCGCAGCACGCGTCATTTAACCTTTGCAAAGATCGCTGCATGGCTTGCAGCTCCTGAATGCGTCCTTCAACTTCATCCAGCCGGGCCTGAACGATGCTTTTAGATTCCTGACACGTATGATGTTCAGGATCGATACGGATCGACAGCAGTTCACGGATCGACTCCAGCGTGAAGCCGAGTTGCCGTGCATAGCGGATAAAACGAAGGCGTTGCAGGTCGTTATCCGTATAAAGGCGAAATCCACCTTCCGTTCTGACCTCATGATCGATCATCTGCTGCTTTTCGTAGTAGCGGATAGTATCCGGCGTTACGTTAGCAAGCTTCGCAAGTTCACCTATGCGGTACATGGCTACTCCTCGTTTATTTTTTGCATTAACCTTTCACTGTACTCACCATGCAAAAAGTCAGTATTCATTCCTATCTGGCGCAGTTTTAGCTCGATGAGCGCCAACCGACGACTGATTTCGGAGTACCGCGGGTCATTCTTATGAATGCCTTTAAGCAGATCGGCAAGCTCGACGGCTTCATTGCGTTGCTGAAGTTCAGGCGGTAAACAACCTGCGTTTTTCAGTAAGCGATAACCGGCCCGTAATTCAGGGGGAATATGTGAATCATCGTCCAGAATCAGCGGCTCACCGCTACCGGGAAGATTTTCGAACTCGCCTTTGTTTTGGGCATCGCAAATATGGCGTTCAGCCCACTGATCGAGCAACCACATAATGAACTCCAGGGGGTGAGCAGAAAAGATACAGACATTGTAGATAAGTGGAGATTCTGCGGATATAAAAAAACCCGCCGAGGCGGGTTTTTTTACGTTACTACAGATTACTCTGCAGCAGCTTCTGCTTTCTCTGAACGATCAACCAGCTCGATGTAAGCCATCGGCGCGTTGTCGCCTGCACGGAAGCCACACTTCAGAATGCGAGTGTAACCACCGGCACGGCTCGCGAAACGCGGGCCCAGTTCGTTAAACAGTTTTGCCACGATCTCGTTATCACGAGTACGGGCGAATGCCAGACGACGATTAGCAACGCTGTCAGTCTTGGCAAGAGTAATCAGCGGCTCAACTACGCGACGCAGCTCTTTCGCTTTAGGCAGGGTCGTCTTGATGATTTCATGACGAACCAGTGAACCTGCCATGTTGCGGAACATAGCCTGGCGATGGCTGCTGTTGCGGTTCAGTTGACGACCACTCTTACGATGGCGCATGACCTTATCCTTCTCAGTAAAACCTTAACCTGTGATCCGGTTACTCGTCAGCAATGCTTGCTGGTGGCCAGTTTTCCAGGCGCATGCCCAGAGACAGACCACGTGAAGCCAGCACGTCTTTAATCTCGGTAAGAGATTTTTTACCCAGGTTCGGCGTTTTCAGCAACTCAACCTCGGTACGCTGTACCAGATCACCGATATAGTGGATAGCTTCTGCCTTGAGGCAGTTAGCAGAGCGGACAGTCAATTCCAGATCGTCAACAGGGCGCAGCAGGATCGGATCGAATTCTGGTTTCTCTTCTTTCACTTCCGGCTGACGTACATCACGTAAGTCAACGAAAGCTTCCAGTTGTTCTGCCAGGATGGTTGCCGCACGACGAATCGCCTCTTCAGGATCGATTGTGCCATTGGTTTCCATTTCGATGACCAGCTTGTCCAGGTCGGTACGCTGTTCTACACGCGCTGCTTCAACATTGTAGGCAATACGCTCTACAGGGCTGTAACATGCGTCGACCAGCAGACGGCCGATTGGGCGCTCATCTTCTTCCGAATGAATTCGGGCAGAAGCCGGCACATAACCACGACCGCGCTGAACTTTGATACGCATGCTAATAGCTGCGTTCTCATCGGTCAGGTGGCAGATCACGTGCTGCGGCTTGACGATTTCAACATCACCGTCGTGGGTGATGTCGGCTGCAGTCACAGGGCCAATGCCAGATTTATTCAGAGTAAGAATAACTTCATCTTTACCCTGAACTCTCACCGCCAGCCCTTTCAGGTTGAGCAGGATTTCAAGGATATCTTCCTGAACGCCTTCTTTGGTGCTGTACTCATGAAGTACACCATCAATCTCAACCTCGGTCACCGCGCAACCCGGCATCGATGAGAGCAGAATACGGCGCAGTGCGTTACCCAGAGTATGGCCAAAGCCACGCTCTAAAGGCTCAAGGGTCACCTTGGCGTGCGTCGAACTCACTTGCTCGATATCTACCAGGCGCGGTTTTAGAAACTCTGTCACAGAACCCTGCATTGTGTCCTCTCTTTGGTACTAAGCTTTACTTGGAGTAAAGCTCGACGATCAGGTGTTCGTTAATGTCCGCAGACAGATCAGAACGTTCTGGCTGACGCTTGAACGTACCTTCCATCTTGCCAGCATCAACTTCCAGCCAGGTTGGCTTTTCACGCTGCTCAGCCAGCTCCAGAGCGGCTTTCACGCGAGATTGCTTTTTCGCTTTCTCACGAATGCTAACAACGTCATTCGCTTTAACCTGATAAGAAGCGATGTTAACAACACGACCGTTTACCATGATTGCTTTATGGCTAACCAGCTGGCGTGATTCAGCACGAGTCGCGCCGAAGCCCATACGGTATACAACGTTGTCCAGACGACCTTCCAGCAGAGCCAGCAGGTTTTCACCTGTGTTGCCTTTCAGACGTGCTGCTTCTTTATAGTAGTTACGGAACTGACGCTCCAGCACACCGTAGATACGGCGAACTTTTTGCTTTTCACGCAACTGCACACCATAGTCAGACAGACGCGGTTTACGCGCACCGTGCTGGCCAGGAGCTTGTTCAATTTTACACTTGGTATCGATCGCGCGAACGCCAGACTTAAGGAATAAGTCGGTGCCCTCACGACGGCTCAGCTTGAGCTTAGGACCCAAATATCTTGCCATTTTCTATCTCCAACTAACCTAAAAAACGAGCGTTATACGCGACGTTTTTTCGGCGGACGACAACCGTTATGAGGGATCGGAGTCACATCAGTAATATTCGTGATGCGGAAACCAGCGGCGTTCAGAGCGCGAACAGTAGATTCACGACCCGGACCCGGACCTTTAACCATAACTTCCAGATTCTTGATGCCGTATTCTTTTACGGCTTCAGCGCAACGCTCTGCTGCAACCTGAGCTGCGAACGGAGTGGATTTGCGAGAACCACGGAAACCGGAACCACCGGCTGTTGCCCAACCCAATGCGTTACCCTGACGATCAGTAATAGTAACGATGGTGTTGTTGAAAGAAGCATGGATATGAGCCACGCCGTCAGAGACTTGTTTTCTTACACGTTTACGTGCACGAACTGGTGCCTTTGCCATTATTCAATCACCCCGATTATTTCTTTATCGGTTTGCGCGGACCCTTACGGGTACGTGCGTTGGTCTTAGTACGCTGACCGCGCACTGGCAGACCACGACGATGACGCAAACCGCGATAGCAACCAAGATCCATCAGGCGCTTGATGCTCATGCTGATTTCACGGCGCAGATCACCTTCAACGACAAATTTGGCAACTTCGTCACGCAGCGTGTCGATTTGTTCTTCAGACAGCTCACTGATCTTAACATCTTCAGCGATACCCGCTGCAGCCAGAATGGCTTTAGAACGGGTCTTGCCGACGCCATAGATCGAAGTTAATGCGATCACAGCATGTTTCTGATCAGGAATGTTAATGCCTGCTATACGGGCCACTATGCACTCCTACTATTTAATATGTACGCACCATGCTGAAAAGCCCGTTTTCAGGATACTCAAATGGAAACGTACAGACATACAAAAGATTGGCTGGCTAATCTAGCCAGCTCAACCCAACTTTGCAAGAAAAATATGCGAAATAATCAGCCTTGGCGCTGTTTATGCTTCGGCTCGGCACTGCAAATCACACGGATGACACCATCACGCTTAACGATTTTGCAGTTACGGCATAATTTCTTGACGGAAGCACGAACTTTCATTTTTACTCTCCGTAACTTCTCAGGCGACCAGTTAGCGGCCGTAGCCTTTCAGGTTCGCCTTCTTCAATGCAGACTCATACTGACTGGACATCATCAGAGTTTGCACTTGAGCCATAAAGTCCATAATCACGACCACAACGATAAGCAGTGAGGTCCCACCGAAGTAGAACGGTACTTTCATTGCATCACGCATGAACTCCGGGATCAGGCAGATAAAAGTAATATAAAGCGCACCAACCAAAGTCAGGCGAGTCATTACTTTATCGATATACTTCGCCGTTTGCTCTCCCGGACGAATTCCTGGTACAAATGCACCGGACTTCTTCAGGTTATCTGCTGTTTCACGCGGGTTGAAGACCAACGCCGTGTAGAAGAAACAGAAGAAGATGATCGCAGACGCATAGAGTAACACATAAAGTGGTTGCCCAGGCTGCAAATACAGCGAAATTGTTGTCAGCCAGTTCCAACCAGTACCGCCCCCGAACCATGACGCGATGGTTGCCGGGAACAGAATAATACTGGAAGCGAAGATAGCCGGGATAACCCCCGCC
Organism: Enterobacter cloacae complex sp. P18RS; assembly: GCF_014982105.1. NCBI lineage: Bacteria > Pseudomonadati > Pseudomonadota > Gammaproteobacteria > Enterobacterales > Enterobacteriaceae > Enterobacter > Enterobacter cloacae complex sp. P18RS. The sequence continues at coordinate 14,577 of NZ_JADCKV010000040.1, forward strand.
ATATTCACTTTCAGCGGTAAATGTGTGCTCTGTGCAGCATAGACACGACGACCCTGCTGACGTTTAGCGTAGTTCACCACAATGCGGCGTTGACCACGTTCAACGAAGACAACAAAGAACGTCACTGCAAATACTAATACTGCAACCAACAGCAACAGGAGGAAGTGCAGGTCGCCTTGACGCGCTTGCTCGATAGTATGGGCGATGGCCGGCGGGAGACCCGCAACGATACCGGCGAAGATAATGATTGAGATACCGTTACCGATACCTCGTTCAGTAATCTGTTCGCCGAGCCACATCAGGAACATGGTCCCTGTGACCAGACTTACAACAGCGGTGAAATAGAATGCAAAGCCTGGGTTTAATACCAGGCCCTGCATACCAGGCATATTCGGAAGACCGGTAGCAATACCGATCGACTGGAATATTGCCAGCACCAGAGTGCCGTAACGGGTGTACTGGCTAATCTTACGACGTCCAGACTCCCCTTCTTTCTTCAACTCTGCCAGGGCCGGATGAACGACCGTCAGCAGCTGGATAATAATCGATGCCGAAATGTACGGCATAATACCCAGTGCGAAAATAGAAGCACGGCTGAGAGCACCACCAGAGAACATGTTGAACATTTCAATGATGGTGCCTCGCTGTTGCTCAAGCAGTTTGGCAAGTACAGCGGCATCAATACCAGGGATCGGAATAAAAGAGCCAATACGGAACACAATCAGCGCGCCGATTACAAACAGCAGTCTGCGTTTCAGCTCGCCAAATCCACCTTTGGCACTTTGAAAATCTAATCCCGGTTGCTTAGCCATCTGCTACTTATTCCTCAATTTTACCGCCAGCAGCTTCGATAGCAGCACGAGCACCTTTAGTAACACGCAGGCCACGAACAGTTACCGGAGTAGAAACTTCACCAGCCAGGATCACTTTCGCGAACTCGATCTGGATACCGATAATGTTAGCCGCTTTCAGCGTGTTCAGGTCTACAACGCCGCCTTCAACTTTCGCCAGGTCAGACAAACGGATTTCCGCTGTGATCGCTGCTTTGCGAGAGGTGAAGCCGAACTTCGGCAGACGACGGTACAGTGGCATCTGGCCACCCTCGAAACCGCGACGTACGCCACCGCCAGAACGAGAATTCTGACCTTTGTGACCACGACCACCGGTTTTGCCGAGGCCAGAACCGATACCACGACCCAGGCGTTTACCCGCCTTTTTAGAGCCTTCGGCCGGAGACAGAGTATTTAAACGCATCTCTTACTCCTCAACTTTAACCATGAAGTAAACCGCGTTGACCATACCACGAACAGCAGGAGTATCCTCGCGCTCAACGGTATGACCAATACGACGCAGACCCAGGCCAAGCAGCGTTGCCTTGTGTTTCGGCAGACGACCGATTGCACTGCGGGTTTGAGTGATTTTAATAGTCTTTGCCATGGTCAATTACCCCAGAATTTCTTCAACGGATTTACCACGCTTGGCAGCGACCATTTCTGGAGAATTCATATTTTCCAGGCCATCAATAGTTGCACGAACCACGTTGATCGGGTTGGTGGAACCATATGCTTTAGCCAGAACGTTATGAACTCCAGCAACTTCCAGAACGGCGCGCATTGCACCACCGGCGATGATACCGGTACCTTCGGAAGCTGGCTGCATGAATACACGAGAACCCGTGTGAACACCTTTAACTGGGTGTTGCAGGGTACCGTTGTTCAGCGCGACGTTAATCATATTGCGACGGGCTTTTTCCATCGCTTTCTGGATCGCTGCTGGAACTTCACGCGCTTTACCGTAACCAAAACCAACGCGACCGTTACCATCACCCACTACAGTCAGAGCTGTGAAGGAGAAAATACGACCACCTTTAACGGTTTTAGATACGCGGTTTACCGCGATCAGCTTTTCCTGCAGTTCGCCAGCCTGTTTTTCGATGTGAGCCATCTTACACCTCTACCTTAGAACTGAAGGCCAGCTTCACGGGCAGCATCTGCCAGTGCCTGGACACGACCATGATATTGGAACCCGGAACGGTCAAAGGAAACATTGCTGATGCCTTTTTCCAGAGCGCGTTCAGCGACAGCTTTACCTACAGCTGCTGCGGCGTCTTTGTTACCGGTATACTTCAATTGTTCTGAGATAGCTTTTTCTACAGTAGAAGCAGCTACCAGAACTTCAGAACCGTTCGGTGCAATTACCTGTGCGTAAATATGACGCGGGGTACGATGTACCACCAGGCGAGTTGCACCCAGCTCTTTGAGCTTGCGGCGTGCGCGGGTCGCACGACGGATACGAGCAGATTTCTTATCCATAGTGTTACCTTACTTCTTCTTAGCCTCTTTGGTACGCACGACTTCGTCGGCGTAACGAACACCCTTGCCTTTATAAGGCTCAGGACGACGGTAGGCGCGCAGATCTGCTGCAACCTGACCGATCAGCTGTTTATCAGCGCCTTTCAGCACGATTTCAGTCTGAGTCGGGCATTCTGCAGTGATACCGGCCGGCAGCGGATGCTCAACAGGGTGTGAGAAGCCCAGAGACAGGCCTACTGCATTCCCTTTGATAGCTGCACGATAACCTACACCAACCAGCTGAAGCTTTTTAGTGAAGCCTTCGGTAACACCAACAACCATTGAGTTCAGCAGGGCACGCGCGGTACCAGCCTGAGCCCATCCATCCACGAAACCATCACGTGGACCGAAGGTCAGAGCGTTATCTGCATGTTTAACTTCAACAGCATTGTTGAGGGTACGAGTCAGCTCGCCGTTTTTACCTTTGATCGTAATAACCTGACCGTCGATTTTTACATCAACGCCGGCAGGAATAACGACCGGTGCTTTAGCAACACGAGACATTCTTTCCTCCGATTAGGCTACGTAGCAGATAATTTCGCCACCAAGACCAGCCTGGCGCGCTGCACGATCAGTCATAACACCTTTAGAGGTAGAAACAACTGCGATACCAAGACCAGCCATTACTTTTGGCAGCTCATCTTTTTTCTTATAGATGCGCAGGCCTGGGCGGCTGACACGCTGAATGCTTTCTACAACAGCTTTACCCTGGAAATACTTGAGAGTAAGTTCCAGTTCCGGCTTGGTGTCGCCTTCAACTTTAAAATCTTCGATAAAACCTTCTTCCTTCAGCACGTTGGCAATTGCCACTTTCAGCTTGGCGGAAGGCATGGTGACCGCAACTTTGTTCGCGGCCTGACCGTTACGGATACGGGTCAGCATATCCGCGATCGGATCTTGCATGCTCATCTGTCTTTACTCCCGTGATTCAATTGGTAATTACCAGCTAGCCTTTTTCAAGCCTGGCACTTCACCGCGCATGGCGGCTTCACGCAGTTTGATACGGCTCAACCCAAACTTGCCCACATAACCATGTGGACGACCTGTTTGACGACAGCGGTTACGCTGACGAGACGGGCTGGAATCACGCGGCAGAGACTGCAGCTTGAGAACCGCATTCCAACGATCTTCGTCGGAAGCGTTCACATCAGAAATGATCGCTTTCAGTTCAGCGCGTTTAGCGAAGAATTTATCAGCTAAAGCTACGCGCTTTACTTCGCGTGCTTTCATTGATTGCTTAGCCATTCAGTAACCCTACCTTACTTGCGGAACGGGAAGTCAAAGGCAGCCAGCAGAGCACGGCCTTCTTCATCAGATTTCGCAGTAGTGGTAATGGTAATATCCAAACCACGCACGCGGTCGACTTTATCGTAGTCGATTTCTGGGAAGATGATCTGCTCACGGACACCCATGCTGTAGTTACCACGACCGTCGAAAGACTTAGCGGACAAGCCACGGAAGTCACGGATACGTGGAACAGCAATAGTGATCAGGCGCTCAAGGAACTCCCACATGCGTTCGCCACGCAGAGTTACTTTACAGCCGATCGGATAGCCCTGACGGATTTTGAAGCCTGCAACAGATTTGCGTGCTTTGGTGATCAGCGGTTTTTGACCGGAGATTGCTGTCAGGTCAGCTGCTGCGTTATCCAGCAGTTTCTTGTCAGCGATCGCTTCACCAACACCCATGTTCAGGGTGATCTTCTCGACCCGAGGGACTTGCATGACAGAATTGTAGTTAAACTCAGTCATGAGTTTGTTAACTACTTCGTCTTTGTAGTAATCATGCAGTTTCGCCATCGTACTACTCCAAATTACTTGATAGTTTCGCTGTTAGATTTGAAGAAACGGACTTTTTTACCGTCTTCGAATCTAAAGCCTACACGGTCAGCCTTACCGGTAGCCGCATTGAAGATTGCAACGTTAGAAACCTGAATAGCAGCTTCTTTTTCAACGATGCCGCCTGGTTGGTTCAGGGCCGGAACCGGCTTCTGATGTTTCTTAACCAGGTTAATACCTTCAACGACAAGTTTGCCGGAAGACAGAACATTTTTTACTTTACCGCGTTTACCTTTATCTTTACCGGTTAACACGATAACTTCGTCATCACGACGGATTTTCGCTGCCATGATTCGCTCCTTAGAGTACTTCTGGTGCCAGAGAGATAATTTTCATGAACTTCTCAGTACGAAGTTCACGAGTTACCGGCCCAAAGATACGCGTGCCGATAGGCTGCTCGCTGTTATTGTTTAAAATAACGCATGCATTACCATCGAAGCGAATGACAGAACCGTCAGGGCGACGAACACCCTTCTTGGTGCGCACCACTACCGCCTTCAGCACATCACCTTTTTTGACCTTACCACGTGGAATTGCTTCCTTGATGGTGATCTTGATGATGTCGCCTACGCCTGCGTAGCGACGGTGCGAGCCACCCAGAACCTTGATACACATTACGCGACGTGCACCGGAGTTGTCGGCGACGTTCAGCATAGTCTGTTCTTGGATCATTTTAGTGCTCCGCTAATGTCAACTACTACCTGAGACTCTAAAATCAGAGCCGTTAAAAAGCCCCATATCGAGGGCGCGGCATTATAACACCGCTTCTGCAATATGGGTAGAAAAAATAAACGGCTCATCGCTGAGCCGTTTATTCGTATTGAGAATGCGTACTCTATTACAGAACCGCTTTCTCTACAACGCGAACCAGCGTCCAGGACTTAGTCTTGGACAGTGGACGGCATTCACGGATTTCCACCTTGTCGCCGATACCACATTCGTTGTTCTCGTCATGTACGTGCAGTTTGGTCGTACGCTTGATGAATTTACCGTAGATCGGGTGTTTCACAAAACGTTCGATAGCTACAACAATGGATTTCTCCATTTTATCGCTAACAACACGACCTTGCAGAGTACGGATTTTATCGGTCATTACGCACCCGCCTTCTGAGTCAGTAAAGTCTTAACGCGCGCAACATTGCGACGCACTTGCTTCAGCAGGTGAGTCTGTTGCAGCTGGCCACTTGCAGCCTGCATACGCAGGTTGAACTGCTCACGCAGCAGGTTCAGCAGCTCAGCGTTCAGCTCTTCAACGCTTTTTTCACGCAGCTCTTTTGCTTTCATTACATCACCGTCTTAGTTACAAAGGTGGTTTTGATAGGCAGTTTCGCTGCTGCCAGGCCGAAGGCTTCACGGGCCAGCTCTTCCGGAACACCGTCCATTTCATAAAGGACTTTGCCCGGTTGGATCAAGGCAACCCAGTACTCCACGTTACCTTTACCTTTACCCATACGAACTTCCAGTGGCTTCTCGGTGATCGGTTTGTCCGGGAATACACGGATCCAGATCTTACCTTGACGCTTAACTGCACGGGTCATTGCACGACGTGCTGCTTCGATCTGACGTGCAGTCAGACGACCACGGCCAACAGCTTTCAGACCGAAAGTGCCGAAGCTAACATCCGTACCCTGCGCCAGACCACGGTTGCGGCCTTTGTGCACTTTACGGAATTTTGTACGCTTTGGTTGTAACATCAGCGACGCTCCTTATTTACGGCCTTTACGCTGCTGCTTTTTAGGTTGAGCAGCCGGTTTTTCCGGTTGTTCAACAGCAGCCATACCACCCAGGATCTCACCTTTGAAGATCCATACCTTAACGCCGATTACACCGTAAGTGGTGTGCGCTTCAGAGGTGTTGTAGTCGATGTCAGCACGCAGAGTGTGCAGCGGTACGCGACCTTCGCGGTACCATTCGGTACGTGCGATTTCCGCGCCGCCCAGACGGCCGCTAACTTCAACTTTGATACCTTTAGCGCCCAGACGCATTGCGTTCTGTACAGCACGCTTCATAGCACGACGGAACATAACACGACGTTCCAGCTGAGAAGTGATGCTGTCAGCAACCAATTTAGCGTCCAGTTCAGGCTTACGAACTTCAGCGATATTGATCTGTGCAGGAACGCCAGCGATATCCGCTACGACCTTGCGCAGTTTTTCTACGTCTTCGCCTTTCTTACCGATAACGATGCCAGGGCGAGCAGTGTGAATAGTCACACGGATGCTCTTAGCTGGACGCTCGATAACGATACGAGATACAGACGCTTTAGCCAGTTCCTTAGTCAGGTACTGACGTACTTTAAAATCGCTGTCCAGGTTGTCAGCGAATTCTTTGGTGTTCGCAAACCAGGTAGAGTTCCATGGTTTTACAATACCCAGGCGAATACCATTAGGATGTACTTTCTGACCCATTGCTAGTCTCCAGAGTCTCAGCGATCGGACACAACCACAGTAATGTGGCTGGTGCGCTTCAGGATGCGATCTGCACGACCTTTCGCACGCGGCATAATGCGCTTCATGCTTGGGCCTTCATCTACGAAAATTTTCGCGACTTTCAGATCGTCGATGTCAGCGCCATCGTTGTGTTCAGCGTTAGCAATGGCAGATTCCAGTACTTTCTTGACCAATACCGCAGCTTTCTTGTTGGTATAGGTCAGGATGTCCAGGGCCTGCGACACTTTCTTACCGCGAATCAGGTCAGCAACAAGGCGAACCTTCTGTGCAGAAGAACGAGCATGGCGATGTTGAGCTAAAGTTTCCATCTCTTCCTCCTACCTTATTTCTTCTTCGCTTTTTTATCAGCAGCGTGGCCGCGATAAGTACGAGTCGGTGCGAATTCACCCAGTTTGTGACCAACCATTTCGTCGGTAACAAAGACTGGAACGTGCTGACGACCATTATGGACAGCGATGGTCAAACCGATCATGTTAGGAAAGATCGTTGAACGACGGGACCAAGTGCGCAGGGGCTTCTTGTCTCCGCTTTCCACCGCTTTCTCTACCTTCTTCAGCAAGTGCAGGTCAATAAAAGGACCTTTCTTGAGAGAACGTGGCATGGCTTATCCTCTAAAATTATTTGCTACGGCGACGTACGATAAATTTATCAGTACGCTTGTTGCTGCGGGTCTTCTTACCTTTGGTCTGAACGCCCCACGGAGTTACCGGGTGCTTACCAAAGTTACGACCTTCACCACCACCATGTGGGTGGTCGACTGGGTTCATCGCAGTACCGCGAACGGTAGGACGAACACCACGCCAGCGTGCAGCACCAGCTTTACCCAGAACGCGCAGCATATGCTCAGCATTGCCAACTTCGCCCAGAGTAGCGCGGCAGTCTGCTTCGACTTTACGCATTTCACCAGAACGCAGACGCAGGGTGACATAAGCACCGTCACGCGCAACGATCTGAACGTAAGTACCCGCGGAACGCGCCAGCTGACCGCCTTTACCTGGTTTCATTTCTACGTTATGAACGGTAGAACCAACCGGGATATTGCGCATCGGCAGGGTGTTGCCTGCTTTGATTGCAGCATCAACGCCAGACTGAATCTGGTCGCCAGCTTTCAGGCCTTTAGGGGCCAGGATGTAACGGCGTTCGCCATCTTTGTACAGAACCAGCGCGATGTTCGCGGAACGGTTCGGATCGTACTCAAGACGCTCAACAACTGCTGGGATACCGTCTTTGTTGCGTTTGAAGTCAACAATACGATAAGCCTGCTTGTGGCCACCACCGATGTGACGAGTGGTGATACGGCCATTGTTGTTACGACCACCGGATTTGCTGTTTTTTTCCAGCAACGGAGCAAAAGGTTTGCCCTTGTGCAGCTCAGGGTTAACCACTTTAACTACGTGGCGACGACCCGGAGATGTCGGTTTACATTTAACAACTGCCATTGTATTACTCCTCCGACTTACTCAGCGCCGCCAACGAAGTCCAGGTTCTGGCCTTCTTTCAGGGTGACGTAAGCTTTTTTCCAGTCGCTACGACGACCGATACGCTGTCCGTGACGTTTAACTTTCCCTTTAACTACCAGGGTGTTAACGACTTCGACTTCGACTTCAAACAGTTTCTGCACAGCAGCTTTGATCTCTGCTTTGGTCGCGTCTTTAGCAACTTTGAGAACGATGGTGTTTGTTTTTTCCATCGCAGTAGACGCTTTTTCAGAAACGTGCGGTGCGCGCAGCACCTTCAGCAGACGTTCTTCACGAATCATGCCAGCATCTCCTCAACTTGCTTAACAGCATCAGCAGTCATTACGACTTTGTCGAAGGCGATCAGGCTAACCGGGTCGATACCAGTCGCGTCGCGTACGTCAACCTTGTGCAGGTTACGCGCGGCCAGGAACAGGTTCTCGTCCAGCTCACCGGTGATGATCAGCACATCTTCCAGAGCCATGTCTTTCAGTTTCTGTGCCAGCAGCTTAGTTTTAGGCGCTTCAACAGAGAACTTCTCGACAACGATCAGACGATCCTGACGTACCAGTTCGGACAGAATGCTTTTCAGCGCGCCGCGGTACATCTTTTTGTTAACTTTTTGACTGTGGTCCTGTGGACGCGCAGCGAAGGTCACGCCACCTGAACGCCAGATCGGGCTCTTGATAGAACCTGAACGCGCACGGCCGGTACCTTTCTGGCGCCATGGCTTTTTGCCTGAACCAGTTACTTCAGCACGAGTCTTCTGAGCACGAGTACCCTGACGAGCACCAGCTGCATAAGCAACAACAACCTGGTGAACCAGCGCTTCGTTGAAATCACGACCGAAGGTAGTTTCGGAAACAGTCAGCGCGCTCTGCGCGTCTTTCAATACTAATTCCATTGCTATCCCCTTACGCCTTCACAGCTGGTTTAACGATCAGGTCGCTACCGGTTGCACCCGGGACCGCACCTTTAACCAGCAGCAGGTTGCGCTCAGCGTCAACACGTACTACGTCCAGGCTCTGAACGGTTACACGTTCGTTGCCCAGCTGACCTGCCATTTTCTTGCCTTTGAACACTTTGCCCGGAGTCTGGTTCTGACCGATAGAACCCGGAACGCGGTGAGACAAGGAGTTACCGTGAGTAGCGTCCTGGGTACGGAAGTTCCAGCGCTTAACGGTACCAGCAAAACCTTTACCTTTAGAGGTACCGGTTACGTCAACTTTTTTAACGTCAGCAAACAGCTCAACGCTAATGTCCTGACCTACGGTGAACTCTTCGCCTTCAGCAAGACGGAATTCCCACAGACCACGGCCAGCTTCAACGCCAGCTTTAGCGAAGTGACCCGCTTCTGGTTTGGTTACACGGTTAGCTTTTTTAGCACCAGTGGTAACCTGAATAGCGCGGTAGCCATCGTTAGCCAGATCTTTAACCTGAGTAACGCGGTTTGCTTCAACTTCGATTACGGTTACTGGGATAGAAACGCCATCTTCAGTGAAGATGCGGGTCATACCCACTTTTTTACCGACTAAACCAATCATTGTTTCAACCTCTCAATCGCTCGATGACCTGATTAACCCAGGCTGATCTGCACGTCTACACCGGCAGCCAGATCCAGACGCATCAGAGCATCAACGGTTTTCTCAGTTGGCTCAACGATGTCAACCAGACGCTTGTGAGTGCGGATTTCGTACTGATCACGCGCATCTTTGTTAACGTGCGGAGAGATCAGTACGGTAAAGCGCTCTTTGCGGGTCGGCAGCGGGATCGGACCACGGACTTGCGCACCAGTGCGCTTAGCAGTCTCGACGATTTCCGCGGTTGATTGATCGATCAGACGATGATCAAACGCTTTAAGGCGGATACGGATTCTTTGGTTCTGCATGAGACCAGAGCTCCAATTATTTTATAAACGAAAATGATTACTCCTCAAACCCATTACGATTGATGGGAGAGTGTAACCGTTCTTACGTAGCTCCCCAATTGGGAGCATTGTTGAGTAACAAAGTGAGCTACTCTGGTTCAGATTGAACCCGCCGTCAATTACGACAAGCCCGCGCATTATACGTAAATCAGAGAAAGACGCAAGTGCCGTTTAGAAATTAAGCGCCAAAGACGTACTATACGTAAGGCCGCGCAATTTTTTATGCAAAGTATCCCTTCTCAACTCTTTGTCTGAAGCCGCTACGCAATTGCTGTTTTTACACATTGCCGGGCATGCAGATTATTACGAGTATGCGCTCAAACCATTTTGAGGCTCTCGCTATGCTACTGTCCCTCCCCTTTCTGTTGATCTATTTTGCGTTATCGGCCTTGCTTGTTCGCACCGATATCCGCACGGGGCTTCTTCCCGATAAATTTCTTTGCCCGCTGCTATGGACGGGCCTGCTCTACCAGCTTTGTCTCCATCCTGATTTTTTGCCGAGCGCGGTAGTGGGTGCGATGACAGGATATGCCGGATTCGCCATTATCTATTGGGGATACCGGCTCATCTGCCGACGTGAAGGGATGGGATATGGCGACATAAAATATCTGGCGGCGCTGGGGGCATGGCATGGCTGGTGTGTACTACCAATACTGGCATTAGTGGCCGCGTTAATGGCTCTGCTGTATCTGGTTGCTTTCTCGTTGTTTACCCCTGATAAGCAGGCATTAAAAAACCCACTGCCTTTTGGGCCATTTCTGGCGGCAGCGGGTTTATGCGTTGGCTGGGAAAGCCTGATTAACTTTCCACTTTGATCTGAGACTGAAGGTAGTTCTGTAGGCCAATTTTGCTAATGAGATCCAGTTCGGTCTCAAGCCAGTCGATGTGCCCTTCTTCATCGGCCAGGATCTGGATCATCATATCGCGGCTGACGTAGTCATGTACGCTGTCCGCATAGGCAATGGCTTCACGCAGATCTTTTGCACCCTCCAGCTCCAGCCGGAGATCAGAACGCAGCATCTCTTCGACATCTTCTCCGATGCCCAGTTTTCCGAGATCCTGTAGGTTAGGAATGCCTTCGAGGAATAAAATACGCTCAATGTATTTATCGGCGTGTTTCATTTCATCAATGGACTCATGGTATTCAACATCGTTGAGGCGAGTCAGTCCCCAGTTTTTAAACATTCTTGCATGGAGAAAATACTGATTGATTGCGACAAGCTCATTTCCCAATAATTTATTGAGATAACTTATGATTTTAACATCACCTTTCATTATATAGTCCCTCCGCTTCCACTCATTGAAGCGTAGATCGGGCTACGGGGATGTCAAAAAAAAGATAGAGGCTTACGCGATCTCTTTGAATTCCGGGATCTGCATCAGTTCGTCCTGCATGATCTCACGCGCTGCGCGAACGCATTTACCGCATTGATTTCCCACCGGAACAAACTTGCGAAGCTGCTGGAAAGATTGTGGTTGAAACTGGCGAACGGCCTGACGAATTTTTTTGTCGCTTACACCATTACATAAACAAACGTACATAAAGACTCCCGTTCAAAATATGCGCAAAGTGTAAGTGAGAATGGTTATGATTACAATAGCGCGGGCGTCGGAATACGTGGCGGGAGAAAGCAAAAAATGCGAATTTTTATGACAATGCCCCAACGGCAGAAAACAAAAAAGGACGCCGGAGCGTCCTTTTTATTTCAGGGATAATTAATTAGCCCAGAACTTTAGCAACAACGCC
>NZ_JADCKV010000041.1:0-337 GCF_014982105.1 Enterobacter cloacae complex sp. P18RS
AAGGTAACCGTAGGGGAACCTGCGGTTGGATCACCTCCTTACCTTAAAGAACCTGCCTTTGTAGTGCTCACACAGATTGTCTGATGAAAAGTAAATAGCAAGGCGTCTTGCGATTGAGACTGTACGTCCCCTTCGTCTAGAGGCCCAGGACACCGCCCTTTCACGGCGGTAACAGGGGTTCGAATCCCCTAGGGGACGCCACTTGCTGGTTCGTGAGTGAAAGTCACCTGCCGTCATATCTCAAAACTGACTTGCGAGTCATGTTTGAGATATTTGCTCTTTAAAAATCTGGATCAAGCTGAAAATTGAAACGACACACAGCTCATGTGTGTTCGAT
>NZ_JADCKV010000042.1:0-207 GCF_014982105.1 Enterobacter cloacae complex sp. P18RS
GCTGGGTACCTTTGCGGTGCTGTATGCCTTCGGTTACAGCATCAACACCCTGACCATGTTCGCCATGGTGCTGGCCATCGGTCTGCTGGTGGATGATGCCATCGTGGTGGTGGAAAACGTTGAGCGCATCATGAGCGAGGAAGGGCTTTCGCCCCGCGAGGCCACGCGCAAATCGATGGGACAGATTCAGGGCGCGCTGGTCGGTAT
>NZ_JADCKV010000043.1:0-515 GCF_014982105.1 Enterobacter cloacae complex sp. P18RS
CTATGATGTTTCACTTCTGATTGCGAAAATTTGAGAGACTCGAACACACATGAGCTGTGTGTCGTTTCAATTTTCAGCTTGATCCAGATTTTTAAAGAGCAAAACTTCGCAGTGCACCTTTTCAGGTTCACTCTGAAGTTTTCTTGTGTTCGCAGTAAAAGATGGTGGAGCTATGCGGGATCGAACCGCAGACCTCCTGCGTGCAAGGCAGGCGCTCTCCCAGCTGAGCTATAGCCCCATCGTAGTCACCTCTGTACCGGTAATTTTTGTTGAGGCAAGGCGTGGTGACACGAAGCATACTTATGTATGTGAGTGTCGCCGCAACGCAGCATCAGCAAAAATTTGGTAGGCCTGAGTGGACTTGAACCACCGACCTCACCCTTATCAGGGGTGCGCTCTAACCACCTGAGCTACAAGCCTGTAGAGGTTTTTTACTGCTGTTTTTCATCAGACAATCTGTGTGAGCACTGCAAAGGCAGGTTCTTTAAGGTAAGGAGGTGATCCAACCGCAGGTT
>NZ_JADCKV010000044.1:0-2034 GCF_014982105.1 Enterobacter cloacae complex sp. P18RS
GCGCGATGCCGCTGATGGCGAGCGACCCCGCGGCGGCGAGGAAGAAACGCCAGGACTGAAGGGCATGACGCTCTTTCGGGTCGGCGGTGATCACCCCCGGCATGGCACAGTACGGGACGTTAACGAAGGTGTAGACCAGAGTCAGCAGAATGTAGGTCACGCAGGCGTAGATGATTTTGCCCTGCGCGGAGAAGTCCGGCGTGTAGAAGGTCAGCATGCAGACGATGCCAAACGGGATGGCGCCCCACAGCAGGAACGGGCGGAACTGGCCGTAGCGGGTGCGGGTGCGGTCTACCAGCAGCCCCATCAGCGGATCGGTCACGGCGTCGAGCACGCGGGAAACTAAAAACAGCGTCCCCATTATGCCCGCGGAGAGACCGAACACGTCGGTGTAGAAATAGGCCAGCAGGAACATCGTGGCCTGCCAGACGAAGCCGCAGGCGGTATCACCCAGCCCGTAGCCAATTTTGTCTTTCATGGTTAATTGCGTCATCAGAATTACACCCTTATGTAGTGTGCTGAATTACAACATTGTGTTACTGGAGTGTAATGAGCTGCTCAATTAACCAGCAATGGTCATATCTTATTTCTGAATTACGTTATTTCGCTTTTGTGACGCCAACGATATATCTCAACTCATTGTTTAAATTAGCAAATTAAAGACAAGCAAAAACCGCCCGCGGAATATTTTCCGCAGACGACTTTCTCTCAAAAAATAATTAAAGGCCGAGTGCTTTTTTACCGGCGTTAATTACCTCAATGATTTTATCGGTGTCATAAATACAGCCTTTCCAGGTGCCGCCACTCACGGACTGTAATGCCGCCCACAGCCGGGTATCGTCCGGCAAAAAGTCGTGAGCGTGCAGGTCCGGGTGCGTCAGCCGCCGCGCCAGCTCGCGCCCCCCCTCTTCCGGCGTCAGCGGGTTGTCCGCGGTACCGATGAAGTTCACGCTACCGGTCAGAGTCAGGCGGTCCACGGCAATCTCAATGATGTCGTTATCGCGCAGCTTACCAATCGGCCCTCCCGCCAGCGCCTCCGGCGATACGTGGCCGAAGCAGGCCCCCGTCGACACGCCCGAGAAGCGCGCATCGGTGATTAACGACACCGTCTTGCCCCACGAGATATGCTTCAGCGCGGAGGTGAGCTGGTAGGTCTCTTCCATGCCGGTGCCGGACGGGCCACCGCCGATCACCACCATGATATCGCCCTGCGCAATCTCTTCCCGCTTGATGGCCCTGATCGCCTGCGCCTCCGAGACAAACACCCGCACCCGGCCAGTGTGGCGGTAAACGCCATCTTCACCCACCACCGACGGGTCGATCGCCGTGGCCTTGATCACCGATCCTTCCGGCGCGATGTTGCCCGTCGGGAAGCAGACCGTCGAGGTCAGCCCTTTCGCTTTTGCCTTCTCCGGCGGCAGGATCACGTCATCCGGCTCCACGCCGTCCTGCTCGCGCAGGCACTGGCGGAAGCGCTTACGGCGCTCCGAGCTCTGCCACCAGTCGAGGTTCTCGCCCACTGTCTGGCCAGTGACGGTCATGGCGTCCAGATGCAGCAGGCCGAGATCGCGCAGGTGGAGCATCACCTCCGGCACGCCGCCCGCGAGGAAGGCGCGCACGGTCGGGTGATAGTCCGGGCCGTTGGGCAGCACGCTTACCAGGCGAGGCACCCTGCGGTTGACGCGCGTCCAGTGTTCAACGTCCGGGATCGTGCAGCCCGCCGCGTGGGCGATGGCCGGAATGTGCAGCAGTAAATTAGTGGAGCCGCCGAACGCCGCGTGGATCACCATCGCGTTTTCGATGGCTTTGTCGGTAAGGATATCGCGCGTGGTGATGCCGCGGTTATCCAGTTCACTGACCGCCCGCGCCGACTGGCGGGCGATCTCCAGCCACACCGCCTGCCCGGACGGGGCCAGCGCGGAGTGCGGCAGCGCCAGACCCAGTGCCTCCGCCACTACCTGCGAGGTGCCCGCCGTACCGAGGAACTGACACCCGCCGCCCGGCGACGCGCAGGCGCGACAGCCCAGCTCGGCG
>NZ_JADCKV010000044.1:2099-3681 GCF_014982105.1 Enterobacter cloacae complex sp. P18RS
GCCCTTTATCACAGGTCGCCACGCCGATCACCGCCCGGCGCGTCGGCAGGGAGCGGATCAGGCGGCGAAACACGATCGCCGCGTCGTTGCGGTACGGCAGGGAATCGAACATGCCGTGCGTGCCCTGCGAGCGACCGTCGCACGGATCGCTGACGAAGGCGGCGAACGGGATCCCGCCGTTGCGGGTGATCTCCTTCGCCGCCGCCTGCATCTGCATGCCGATCTCCCAGTGTCCGGTGTGGTAGCCCAGCGCAACCGGACGTCCGTCTCCGGCGCGGATGCCGCCCTGGGTGCCGATGATCAGCACCTCTTTGCCGGTGAGCTTGTTGGCATCCCAGCCCATCCCGGCGTTCTGCGTCATACCGAACAGGTTGCCGCTGGGGGATTCCATCAGCATCTGCGGTGTCAGCGGCAGCGTGCCCTGCGGCCCCGCCGCGTAGGTGATCACCGCATAAAACGCATCGTCCTGTGGGGTGAAAATTTTCTCAATGGTCATCGTTATCGTCCGGCTCAGCAGAGCTTGAGCTGTTGTAACAGGGTTTTCAGCTGCGCCTTGCGCGGCTCGTCCAGCGGCGAGGCTGGCGGCAGGACGTGCGTAGAAATAGGACGACCGCAGAGCACGATCGCCTCTTTAATGACGTTCACAAACGGCGTATCCAGCTGATACATCTGCGGGATTTGCAGCAGGGTCTGATGATACTCAGCCGCTTTCGCCACGTCGTTATCCCGCCAGGCTTTCAGAAGATTTACCGACACCTGTGGGGCAAAGTTGCCGCTGGCCGAGATCGCCCCGTCGCCGCCTAGCAGCAGGGTATTAAACAGATGATCGTCGTAGCCGCACAGCACCGTGAAATGAGGATGGGCGCCTTTAACGGTGTGGATCATGCTGCGCAGGTGAGCGACGGAATCGATGGTGTCTTTGATGCCGACGATGTTACTGCGCGAGTCGGCGAGGGTTTTCACCAGCGCCGGGGTCAGATCCTGCCCGGTCAGCGCCGGGAAGTTATAGAGCATCACCGGCAGCGTGACGCTGTCGGCCACCTGCTCGAAATAGCGGATCAGGTTCGCTTCCGACACTTTCCAGTAGTAAGGGTTGATCACCACGATGCCGTCCGCGCCCGCCTGCTGCGCGTGCTGGCTAAGCTCAATGGTTTCCCGGGCGTTGGTGCCGCCGGTGCCGATCAGGACCGGCACACGACGATCGACATGATCGATCGCAAACCGGGCAATGGTTTTACGCTCTTCGGCGCTGAGCTGGGAGAACTCGCCGCCGCTGCCCAGGAAAAACAGGCCGTCGACGCCTGCTTTAATCAGATCGTCGATCAGCGCGGCGGTACCCGGTTTATCGAGCTGGCCATCGGCGGTAAAAATGGTGGAGACAGGGGGAATGATACCCGTGAACAACGCGGACTGCGGCATGAGATCTCCTTGTTGAAACATTTTGTTCTACATTATAGAACGGCGTTCATTAATTTAACGATCATACTATGACGCAGAAAAAGCGCAGGTAAATGGGAAGGGATGAGGGAGTGCGGGAAGTTTAAGCTGGATCACATTATGCGTGGGTGCGGTCTGGTGCCCT
>NZ_JADCKV010000045.1:0-5229 GCF_014982105.1 Enterobacter cloacae complex sp. P18RS
GGGTGGATCCGTGGGGGTTGGCATTAAAGGGAGTCGACTTTACAGGAAGCCCAGATCTTTTCCCAATCAATGGAACAAAACAGAATATTGTATCTATTACAATGCAAGGAACTCGAGATAGAGATTTCACCGAGGCTTTCAAGGCAGCCGGTATTTCTAAAAGCGATGCAACTGGATATACATGGCATCATGTCGATGATTTTGACCCAGCCACAGGAAGGACAACAATGCAATTAGTAAAAACTTCTGCGCATGAAGCTACTTTCCCACATAAAGGCTCAGTCTCACAATTCGAGAAATATTTTGGTGTAAAATATGGTTCCCAAGAAGCCATTGCTGTTTCTCATTCTAAAGGCTGGTTGAAGGGGCGTGTCCCGAAAAAATTGCGTGCAAACTGTCATCAGTGAGGTATAACCTATGAACCATTTCAGTAACTGTGAAAAAAAGATTGGACGTGCAGATATTACTAAAACGGAAGAGAAATTATCTATTACTCTTCCGGATGATTTCGTTTCACATTATCTGCAATTTAATGGTGGCACTCCTGAGAAAAGTTGGTGGGACGGTGATGAAGATTTTGAGCCAGTAGAGGTGGCAGGGTTTAAACCGTTTGTTTATAATAGTCAGACAAATAATGACCCTAGATCTTTAATCGACGGTTGTTATATCAGCATGTTGGATAGGGAAGTGATTCCTAAAAACCTGCTTCCTTTCGCAAATGATTGGGGAGGGAATTTCTTCTGTCTAGATTTAGACAATTACTCAATAGTATATTTTGCTACAGATTCTTTTGATGAGGATTTGACTATGCAAGAGAATCACATAAAACTTCAAAGATATCTGACAAATTCATTTGCCAATTTTGTTAATGGATTAGTAGCAGAAGAAGATCTTTCTTAAAGAATATTTAAAAATTTAATCGATTTATTTACTTCGATTGCTGTTGTTTTGATATTCATATTTTTAATAAAGCTCTGTGACACAAATCATAGGGTTTTATTATAAAACAGCATGACAGGCTTGGTGGTATGAAAGCAGCTAGAATCCCATGTAGAATAAATCAGGTTAAAAAATGAAGATATCCCAGTTAGCAATACATAGGTTAAATAATATTAATTGGTTTGTTAATCTTGGTGTAGCAACGACACTCCCTGGTGTTATCCAGGCTCAGTCCCTTAGCTTATTTATAAAAGGCTTGAATAGCGATGAATGGGAAAGTGCCACCTTGGAGGCTGGTTATGAAATAACGGGCTATCTCGCAAAAAAACACACTAACAAATATCAATATTGGAACTCTTTGGTCAAAGAAGCTAAGAAAGTTGTGGAGAATGATATTATCCCAAAAATAATCTTCCCAGAGTCTGAGAAAGGATCAATGACTGAGAACTTAAAATGGGACCTTGTGAATTACTTGCTTGAAGATGCGTATAGTTCTTTACTACATGAGCCATTCGCTTTTGAAGGCTTAATTAATGTTTATGAAGCTGGGCATATGCCCTGTGGATGGTCAGGTACTTGGCCAGCGGGCAAACTAGTTATCTATTGATAGGACACGCGAAAAAAAATCCACGCCAAAGCGTGGATTTTTTTCATTCAAAACAAATCAAACGTTAAACAAGAAGTTCATCACGTCGCCATCTTTAACGATGTAATCTTTCCCTTCCGCACGCATCTTGCCTGCTTCTTTCGCGCCTTGCTCACCCTTGTAGGTTATGAAGTCTTCAAACGCGATAGTCTGCGCACGAATGAAGCCTTTCTCGAAGTCGGTGTGGATCTTACCAGCCGCCTGAGGCGCAGTCGCACCCACAGGGATGGTCCACGCACTTCTTTTACGCCCGCGGTGAAGTAGGTTTGCAGGCTGAGCATCTCATGGCCCGCGCGGATCACGCGGTTCAGACCCTGCTCGGCCATGAAATTTTCACGATCGGCGTCGTTCATTTCAGCGATATCGGATTCAACCGCGTTCCAAAACGCTACCACTACAGAACCTTTATCGCCTGAAGAGTCTGCTGAGAAGGTCACGCACAACCGCCTGACGCAGCTGAATGGCATTCGTTGGCGCTATGACATCCATGGCCGCACCGTGGAGAAGGATAACGGCCAGACCCGATGGCACTACCGCTACGACGGCGAGCACCGCCTGACGGAGGTCATCAGCCAGCCGCGGGACCGCAACAGGCCGCAGACGCAGGTCAGCTTCCGCTACGATCCGCTCGGGCGACGCATCAGCAAAACGCGCCGCCAGATGCTGGGCGGGCAGCCAACCGGCAAGCCGGTCACCACGCGGTTTGTCTGGGAAGGGTTCCGGCTGTTGCAGGAGGTGCACGGGGACGTGCCACTGACCTACGTCTACAGCGATCAGGACAGCTACGATCCGCTGGCACGTATTGACGGCGTTGATGCCCCGGAAATCTTCTGGTTCCACTGTCAGCCCAACGGCACGCCGGAGCGGATGACGGATAGCGAAGGGCAGGTGCGCTGGGAAGGGGTGAACAGCGCCTGGGGCAAGCTGCTACGGGAAAGCGAGACGAAGGTATCAGGATATTCCCAGAACCTGCGCATGCAGGGCCAATACCTGGATCGTGAGACAGGGCTGCACTACAACCTGTTCCGGTATTACGACCCGGACTGCGGACGATTTACGCAGCAGGACCCGATAGGGTTAAATGGCGGGTAAAATCTTTACAGCTATGCTCCTAATCCTATAGTTTGGACAGATCCTTTAGGTCTTACACCTTGTAAGGGGTTACCATCCACTCGAAGGGCTGGAGGTACAGGCAAACATTATGATCCCGTAAATGGTCAAGGGTTGTATGTGCTACACGATGGAAAGAATATTATCTATGTAGGACGTGGGGATGCTCCAGCACGTTTGAATAGCCATGCGAATACACCGGGTAAATCACATTTGGAACAGTTGACGATATTTGATAATAATTTGACCAAAGCGGAAGCTAAATTCCTGGAACAAAGGATTATGGATCTTAATAGTGGAGCTAAGTCAACAAATTCTTTAACCAATCTCCTCAATAAAATCAGGTCATATAGCCCTAATAACCTAAACGCTAGCAAATATGATATTGCAGGTCATAGTAGTGATTGGGGTGGGGAAGTATTGAAAGATGCGTTAACAATTCTGAAAGGGAATGGCTTATGAAAGTAAAATATAAAGAGGGTGACATCTTTGTCATTCCGATGAGTAATGGGAAGTATGCGCTTTGCCAGGTTGTTTTTGCTCCAAAGCAAAAGTTTAAGCAAGCAATAGGTTTCTGCATTTTATCAATACAGGATACGGAGGAGTTTGAAGAGAACAGTTCACTGACACCTCTATCTTTTGAAAAGTTTGGCAAGAAGATGAAGGTTATTTTCACTGGCAACCAAAATATTAGCAAAGGTATTTGGAAAATTATTGGTTATGCTAATCTCACAGAAGAAAAAAAACAGTTAAAAATATTTAATTATGCTGGTGGCTTATATGATGGGGAGGAGGAAATCAGGCGTTTGTCTGTTGCTGAATATCCTAATTACACAACTATGGGGGTTGCAGGCTTTGAGCTTGTCGACAATGTTCTGATAAATATTTGATCATCAGGGGAAGGGCGCTTCCCCAGCTAGTTTTCATACAGCAGCAGCTCATTAACACCTTTAATAAATTCACAAGTTTTTATGATCGTCTGGCCAAATAGTATTGCACCAATGCATGCAGGAGAAGAATAGCCACAAGTTTGCCGCCGTTGATCTAGATATCAATACTCATACCTTCGCCCGGAACGAGAGAGTACAGTCGGTCGTCTGCACTACGGTAGAAGGGCTGACCCGCTACCACTAAATCCAGTCAGGTCTGCACTACAATTTGTTCTAGTAGTATGACCCTACAGCGGGCGGTTTACGCAGCAGGACCCGATAGGGCTGGCGGGGGGGATTAACCTTTACTTGTATGCGCCGAATGCGCTGGGGTGGGTGGATCCTTGGTGATTGAGTAGGTATTCATCCTCAGGTAAATATAAGCCTGGAACAATTC
Source organism: Enterobacter cloacae complex sp. P18RS (assembly GCF_014982105.1). Classification (NCBI taxonomy): domain Bacteria; kingdom Pseudomonadati; phylum Pseudomonadota; class Gammaproteobacteria; order Enterobacterales; family Enterobacteriaceae; genus Enterobacter; species Enterobacter cloacae complex sp. P18RS. The sequence continues at coordinate 4,022 of NZ_JADCKV010000045.1, forward strand.
TGGGACGTACAATTTATAAAAATACTGTTGACATACATCCTGGAGTTCCTAAGTCAGTTCATCCTTCAATCAAAGCGAAAGTTAAGGATGGTTGGACAAATGTTGATTTGATGAAAAATGGCTATGCTCCGATTGGCACGGATGGGAAACAAGTCAATCTTCATCACGTTCTTGGACAAGAACCTGGACCAATGGTGGAAATTCTTTCATCTACGCATAAGCTGTATCATAAGCAATTGCATGGATTAATCGAGAACGGTGGTAGTTTTAGAAATACTCCTGAACTTGATAGACAGTACAACAGATTCAGAAGTGCGTATTGGAAGTTGAGAGCATTAGATTTTTAATAGGGTGTAAAAATGATGACTATCAAAACTGCAATTGAATATTTGAACAATAATGCGACAGACGAAGTTTTTTGGTTAGGTCAAGTTGATATAGAACAGATTGACTTACTTGAAAATAACCTTGGCATTAAACTCCCTCATGATTTTCGAGAGTTCTTACTTTTGGTTGGGGGCGGAGGGGTGATTGGAGAGGAGATTTCAGGAATAGTGGATAATAATGCTCTTGAAGAGTCAGGAGGTGCTGTTTTTTACGATACAATATATTGCCGCAATGAATTTTCACTCCCTGAAAATTATTCTGTTATATATCTAAAAGATGATGAGGTTTGCTGGTGTATAGATTCTGGTGGTGAGAATTTTGGAAGGGTTGTTAATTATGATCTGTTTTCCAAGAATACGACGAACATTATAAGTCCTTCGTTTTCTGAATTTTTTGATAATTATGTTAAGTTGCGGACGTGATTAGTGGTATGAATGCCAATTGAATTCATAAGCATTTCCCAAGCGGATAAGGTCCAGGAGATAATTTGGACCTTATGGTACGTATTCTATTGTTTCTAAATAGTGGTTGTTAATTATAAGATAAGTAATTAAATATTGAAAATTATGCATGAAATAATACATTTCCAAACAAATACAGCAACAGTAGTCATTTATGATTTAGTTTCACTAAAACATAGAGTTAACGATGATGCAGATTGGTGGAGTCTTCCTGAAGATGAAGTGGTAGAAATAAACAAAGGAAATGTATTATTTCTCAATGTTGGGGATGATGGCACCTAAAAAGGTTATATTAAAAATGATGTTGAAGAATATATCGGCGCGCTGTTTTTAAACGTACCTAGTGGAAAGGTTTTCATT
>NZ_JADCKV010000046.1:0-435 GCF_014982105.1 Enterobacter cloacae complex sp. P18RS
AACTTACGGCTCTGGTGGTCATTCCGTTCACGTTCTGTTCCTTGCTACTCTGTCACGACATGAGCGGTGAACGTGCCAGGGTGGCTCAGTCGCCACCTCCCTGTCGACCCGGGCTTCCGGCGGAAAATCGCCGCTTCGCGGTGCCTTCGGCTTATTCCTTCCGGCTTATCGGGGACGGGCGGAGGTAACATCCCTGTAAAGCCCGCCCTCTCGGCGCATCCCTGCGCCTCGCCCCGGCCTACAGGAAACGCCTCAGCGATTTACAGCCGGACCGAGGCATCGCTGAAAGCCCTCAGTTATTCTGAGGCAACGTTATAGCTTTTGCTTTCAAATTACTGGGTATCCCTCAGCCCCTGGGGACAGGGTTAGGATGAGGGGGTCTATTGATTACCCGCCAACACCACCATCACCTTATAGCCCTAGTGCTCGCGCACA
>NZ_JADCKV010000047.1:0-20546 GCF_014982105.1 Enterobacter cloacae complex sp. P18RS
TGTTTGTTGAAAAACGGCAGGCCGGGTAAGGCGAAGCCGTCACCCGGCAACTCAGAGCGTACTATCCCTGACAAACATTCAAACGAAGCAATTGCCGCTGATGGAAACGCCCAAGGATCAGCACCGTCGTTAACGCACCAAGCAGCGCGCAAAACATATCTGACTGGGTATCCCATGGATCGCCCTGCGTCCCCAGAAAATCATCCGCACCCTGTCCCATTGCCAAAGCTGCCCACCACTCAATGAGTTCATAGGTGGCGCTAATGGCCAGAGCAACACAGCACACCAGAAATCCCGTCATCTTATGTCCACGAACATACCCACCGCGCAGCAGAATTTCTCGCGCTGCCAGTGCGGGAACCAGCCCCTGGAAGAAGTGACCGAGCTTGTCATACGGATTTCGGCTAAGCCCGAGCATCTCCTGAACCTCAAAACCAACCGGAACCTTTGCATAGGTGTACATACCACCAACCATCAGAATGATGGCGTGGAAGAAAATCAAGGTATAGAGAAGGGGAGTCAGGGGGTATCGCCGGTGCGTGGCAAGCAGAAGTGGGATGATGATAATGACGGGCGTCACCTCCATCAGCCAGGTGATGCGATCGCTCGTGAACAGGCCGGTATAAAACAGGATCAACAGCAGGAGCAGTGACCCGACTTTTAAAGCAGATAAGGTCATATCATTTTCATTGTCAGGGGAAAAAATCACTATTACCTGACAGAAGGGAAAATTCAATGCGTAGCGGATACAGAAAAGCAAAAACCCAGCCGTAGGCTGGGTTCTTTAAATAGTGGTGCCCGGACTCGGAATCGAACCAAGGACACGGGGATTTTCAATCCCTTTTAAAAATGGCCAAAGAAAGAACATAATTCTTATTAACTACAATTCTCGTAAGGAAGACCTTGCTGAAAAATCCATATGAGTTAAGCGAATTACTTATCTTGTTCAAAAAAAAACATACATCAACTACCAGAAAGCTACCATGTGGATAAGATATCCACTGAATGGGTGATGCAGCATAACAGAGTTTTTCTCGTTGATTTTGAACCATCGGATCTAATCTTGATTTGGTTGTAATTGGAATAAGAACATGTTTGATAGAATTTTCTCCATTGGAACCTTAAACCATCATGATTTTATGGGGTGCTTTACGGAGCAAAAAAACTAAGGAAGTGCCAATTATTTTCTATTGTCCTCTTCCAGACGTGCCATTTTTAAATGTTTGTCGGTGAAGGTCAGTAACGTCACACCCTCTTCATTATTCATGAATCCGGTGCCGTTAATCATCATGATCAGCCGTTCCTTACCACGGAAGATTTCATAATACTTACCTGCTGCGCATGACATGGTTTTAGCACAATCTAGACCATCTAACGCTGTCACATCCAACACCTGATCTTTGGTTGCTACTGGCTTACCGTACTCCTTCGACAGCATTTCATCGAGTTGCATGAAGGTGTATTTGCCAACCTTTGTCGTCATGCTCGACTCTACTTTTCCATCAATTAAACCACCGGTGGTATGCGGTTCTTTACTTTCAGGTGTTATTTTTTCAAACAGCGCGAATGCTTCGATGTTTGGAGTTCGTTTCTCAAAGAGTGCGTGGTACTGGCTCTCAAGGGCACTTTTGTCTTTCCCAATTAACGTTATTTTGTCGATGTCTGACTCATTGCAGCCTGTCAGTGCGAATGCAACTACCAGAGAAGTGAGAGTGACGAGCCTGATTCTTATCATTTATTTCATCTCAATGTCTTACTGCTACTTGCTGCTACCAACATGCAGCAGCCAAAGAACACGCTGAGGCTACTTAATCCGATTTGAGAGAACAGAGCAATCGCGGTAAAAAGAGCCTCAAATTATTTCCATTGTGTATATTACTAAATATTTCCGCCAACACCTTTGAATTTATCTATAAAGGCACCAATTTTCTGGAATACAGTCTGCTTTTTCGTTTTGTACTGAGGATTCAGCGGACTGAGCTTTGGTAGCGTCTCATTTAGCTCAGTGCCATTTTCGGTAGCATACTCCCGTTTGAGTGATGTGCGGATGTAACGCCTTGCAGCCTCTTCATTGAGGTTTTCTTCCTTAATCAACGCTTCCGCTTCCCGCTGCTGTTCACGCTGAGCATAGGTAAAGAATGCATCAATGATACTGGCCTTGTCCGGCATGTCATCAAGGTTAGTTTGCTGAATAAAGTCAACAATCAGACCTTCTTTGGCACGGTTGCCCAGACTTGACCGGATTAAGCGTCTGACCTCTTCAGTCAGGGCTTCTTTACCTTTTTTCTCTCTGTTGTGGTCGAAAATCAGGCCAAGAATGTAGTCCAGGTTAATTTCCTGCGACTTGAGCAGGTCAATTTCAAACACCACGTCATCCCAGTCTGTGGTTGATTTATCCCTGTCGTTTGCTGCTTTTTCGCGTCGCTGCCAGTCCCGGATATCATTGTATGCTGAGCGATAGTCCTGAACTTTACGTTCTGCCGGGAGACGAATGGTTTGTAATTCAGCAAATTTTTCATCATCCACATAGTGCTCTGCTTTAAAGGTTTCTACCGCTTCCGGGTCACTAATATCAACCTTCTGCAGGGCTTTCAGCGTGGCAAATTCATCATAGTTTTGCAGGATGTTTTCTGCCCGCAAATATTCACCAAACAGTTTGACGAAGGCTTTTTTCTCTTTTTCACTGTCGATACTAGCAGGGTCAGGGAAGCGCTGCTCCAGCTCCGAAACAACAGCCATAAAACCTCGTTTAGCCTCACCGGTTGCCGCATCGGTAAAGCCCTGCATGTACTCTTCGTAGCTTTTTTCCAGTACCACATTCTTGGTGTTTTTGTCGCCAAAAAGTGTGATGGCATCAATGGTCGGACGCTCCAGGTCCCTGAAAGTCACGATATTGCCGAAGGTTTTGGTGGCATCATAGATACGGTTTGTGCGGGAAAATGCCTGCATCAGGCCGTGATAACGGAGGTTTTTGTCAACGAAAAGAGTGTTAAGCGTCGGGGCATCAAAGCCGGTTAAGAACATTCCCACCACGATGAGAAGGTCGATATCCTGATTTTTCACTCGTTGAGCTAAATCGCGGTAGTAGTTCTGGAAGCCGTTACTGTCGGTGCTGAAATTGGTTTTAAAGTGGTTGTTGTAGTCATCAATGGCTGCATCCAGAAATTCCTTCGCACTACTGTTCATCGCGCTGGTATCAAAGCTTTCGTCAGTAATATCACCAATGGCGCTTTGCTCTTCATTTGCAGCAAAGGAGAAGATGGTTGCCACCCGAAGGCATTTATAGCTGCCAGATTTCTTCTCTGCTTCTTCCTGTAGCATTTTAAACGTCGTGTAATAAGCTTTCGCCGCGTCCACGCTGCTAACTGCTAACATGGCGTTAAAGCCCTTAGCTCCCGGGAAGGTTCGGTGCGTTTTCTGCCGGAAGTTATTGAGAATGTATTGCGTTATTTCCTGGATACGCAGGGGGTGCAAAAATGCCTGTTGGTTTTCAGCCGCGCTGAGTTTTTTCTCGTCTGTTTCCGTTTCAAGAGACTTAAACTGTGGGCGGACATCGTTATAGTCCACCTTAAACTTCAGCACTTTTTCATCACGAATCGCATCAGTAATTACGTAAGAATGTAATTCACGCCCGAAGACGCTGGCGGTGGTTTCTGCCCCCAGTGCATTTTCCGGGAAAATAGGCGTACCGGTAAAACCAAACTGATAAAAGCGTCTGAATTTTTTCTTGAGGTTTTTCTGGGCCTCACCAAACTGGCTGCGGTGACACTCATCAAAGATAAACACCACCTGCTGCTGATAGACGGGCAGGTCAGCTTCGGCTTTCATCAGGTTATTGAGTTTCTGAATGGTTGTGACGATGATTTTGTTATCGTCCTTATCCAGGTTTCTTCTGAGGCCTGCTGTATTATCGGAACCATTGACACTGTCCGGAGAGAAGCGCTGATACTCCTTCATGGTCTGGTAATCGAGGTCTTTCCTGTCGACCACGAAGAAGACTTTATCAATAAAGTCCAGTTCCGTAGCCAGACGTGCGGCCTTAAAGCTGGTCAGGGTTTTTCCTGACCCTGTGGTATGCCAGATAAATCCACCGCTTTCGGGTTTTGACCAGTTCTTCGCTTTAAAAGAGCTGTTGATTTTCCAGAGGATTCGCTCAGTGGCAGCAATCTGATAGGGGCGCATGACGAGCAGCGTCTGGCTGCTGTCAAACACGCTGTAATTAAACAGAACATTCAGCAGAGTATGCTTCTGGAAGAAAGTGGCGGTAAAGTCCTTGAGGTCCTTAATCAGAGTGTTATCCGACTTTGCCCAGTTCATGGTGAAATCAAAGCTGTTTTTATCCCGCTTAGTGGTACTGGCAAAGTACCGGGTATCAGTCCCGTTGGAAATCACGAAGAGTTGCAGGTATTTAAACAGGGAGTTATCGCTGTTAAAGCTTTCCTTGCTGTAACGGTGTATCTGGTTAAAGGCTTCATGAATCGCCACACCGCGTTTTTTGAGTTCGATTTGCACCAGTGGAAGGCCGTTGACCAGAATGGTGACGTCATAACGGTTAGCGTGTGAGCCAGTCTGCTCAAATTGCTGAATGACCTGCACCTTATTGCGCAGCAGGTTCTTTTTATCTATCAGATAGATGTTTTCCAGACGACCGTCATCAAACGTGAAATCACAGATATAGTCGATATGGATTTTACGGGTTTTGTCCAGGCTGCTGTCACTGGGGCTGTCGAGATACTGCTCTGCGAAACGCCGCCATTCACTTTCGTTAAACACCACACCATTAAGACGCTGAAGTTGGTCCCGCACATTCGCCAGCATCGCAGTCGGTGACTTAACGGAGATAAACTCATACCCCTGATTAAGAAGGTCCTGAATCAGCTCCCGCTCAAGGTCCGATTCGCTCTGGTAGCTGTCACCGGTATCCAGAACTTTGGTGTATTTATCAAGGACGATAAAGTTATTTGATTCAGCAATGGTGTGTGTCTGTTGTGTCATGGTGCATCCTGTGCGTCATCTGGCAAAGTCCGGAAGGATATCAGAAGCGTCTTCCGGCATTCGTAAAGCCTGATACCGGGCGGGTGAGAACAAACCCTGCCGGTATCAATGGTCCGTCAGTTGCTGGCGGTTTCTGGTCTCGGGAAGCTGAACAGCAAGTCACGATAGTACTCGTACTGCTTTTGACGTAGCTCGATTTCACGAGGAAGGCCTTCGTTGATGGAGTTTGTTAGCGCATCAAATTTGTCCAGAATAGAAACTATTCGCTCTTTATCTTCAGGTGAAGGATTTGGAATACGTATGCTCTCTAAATTTTTCTTATTTAGTTTTGGTTGCGCTGCTCCGGAAATATAGGGGGCTAAATCAATGCTATTCAGATAGTACTCCACGTACCTTCGTTCTGCATAGGAATCGAATTTAATCACATGTGCATGATTGTTTACCCAAGACTTACCACTGATACTAAATGCTATAGGCGTATTGCGGGCTAACAAATTTGCGCCATCTTCAGAAATCAGTAAAAAATCACCATCAAAAATGTAATCTTTAACATAATCGACAATTCCAGAAGCGCCATAATAAGGAATACTTCCGGCTTCCCTCAGACCGCTGGTAATGGGTTTCCTTTTCGAATCCAGATTTTCCCCTAGATCTCCCAGCATCTTCCACTCAACTTCATCCTCATCAAAACTCAGCAACTGGTCGCGATAGTAGTTGTACTGTTTTTTTCGCATATTAAGCTCAGCTGTAAGCTCAGCTGTAAGCTCAGCTGTAAGTGCAGTAAACTTATCCAGAATCCGGACAATTTCTAACTGGATAGCAAGAGACTTTTCTGGATTGTTGGGGCAAGGTATGGGGATGATTATTTTTGCCATATCTGATGCGGAAACATCAATTACTTTTGTCCCTTTTGAGTACTTTCTTTTTTCATTGTAAAATGAATTTGTCTGGGTGAAATAAGCAAAGTATTTTCCAATAATACCTTCCCTGGGCTTAAATATTGTCGCATGGCCGCCGGTGACAGCTTGCTCTTTACCAAGATAAACCAGGGCTTTACCGACATCTTCAAGATTTTCACTTGTATTAGTGATCACTACATCGCCAGTATTTACTTTTTTCAGCTTTTTAGCTGTATCTTGTGAAACAAAGGACTTTGTGGTTTCTGTTGAAAGGCCATAAAAGGTATAAATCTGACCATAGTGAATAGCAGGAATACCTGCCTCAGTAAAATCAGTTTTTGGTAAGCCATTTCCACGAACAAGCTCACCTAAAACACCGAGTGGCAGCCACTCAACCTCAGCGCCATCCAGCAGTTTTTCCAGATAACTTAACTCGCTCATGCCCGTGCCTCATTGTCTTCAATTTGGGCCACAATCGTATCAATGTCTTTGCGCAACTGATCGATTTTGCTGACGGTAGTTTTTAGCTCGGCATTCAGCACTGCAATATCTACAATTTCGCGGGTATCCATGGCTTCGACGTAGCTGCTGACTGACAGGTTATAGTCATTGGCGGATACTGTTTCATAAGGGATTGTTTTCGCGAGGTGGTCAATATCTGCTTTGCTGGCAAAGACCTGCATAATCTTTTCGATATGACCATCAGTCAGGATATTGTTATTGGTTTCTTTCTTAAACAACCCGCTGGCATCAATAAACTGAACGCGGGTATCTGTTTTGTGCTTTGACATCACCAGAATGTTAACGGCAATGGTGGTGCCGAAGAACAGATTCGGTGCCAGAGAAATCACCGTTTCAACATAGTTATTGTCGACCAGGTACTGGCGGATTTTCTGCTCTGCACCGCCACGGTAGAAAATACCGGGGAAGCAAACTATTGCTGCACGCCCTTTAGCAGACAGGTAGTTCAGCGCATGTAGGACAAATGCAAAGTCCGCTTTTGATTTCGGGGCCAGTACGCCAGCCGGAGCAAAGCGCTCATCGTTAATCAGGGTCGGGTCGTCACTGCCAATCCACTTAACCGAGTACGGCGGGTTAGAGACAATCGCATCAAACGGTTTTTCATCGACAAAGTGAGGCTCAGTCAGGGTATTCCCCAGTCTGATATCAAATTTGTCGTAGTTGATGTTATGTAGGAACATGTTCATACGCGCCAGGTTAAAGGTTGTATGATTTATCTCCTGACCATAAAAACCTTCTTCAATGATATGGTTATCAAAGTGTTTTTTCGCCTGAAGCAGCAGTGAACCGGAGCCAGCTGCAGGGTCATAGATTTTGTTGACGTGAGTCTGACCGTGCATCGCAAGCTGAGCAATCAGCTTAGAGACGTGCTGAGGTGTGAAGAACTCCCCGCCAGACTTACCGGCATTTGCCGCATAGTTAGAAATCAGGAACTCGTAGGCATCACCAAACAGGTCAATCTGGTGCTCGTTAAAATTCCCCAGTTTTAGCCCCTCAACGCCTTTGAGAACGGCGGCAAGACGGGTGTTTTTGTCTTTGACTGTGTTCCCCAGTCGATTGCTGGTCGTATCGAAATCGGCAAAGAGACCTTTGATGTCGGCCTCAGACGGATAGCCGTAGGCAGAGCTTTCAATAGCGACGAAGATACTGTTTAAATCAGCATTCAGCCTGTCGTTGGTGTTAGCTTTAGCTGCAACGTTGCAGAACAGCTGGCTCGGGTAGATGAAATAGCCTTTAGTCCTGATGGCATCATCTTTGATGTCATCGGTAATGATGCTGTCATCAAGTGCTGCATAATGTATGCTCTCATCCCCTGCTTCCATGTAGCTGGAAAAATTCTCACTGATGAAGCGATAGAAAAGTGCACCGAGTACATACTGTTTAAAATCCCATCCGTCTACGGAGCCTCTGACATCATTGGCAATGGCCCAGATTTGACGGTGTAGCTCGGCACGCTGCTGAAGGCTTGTCATTTTGTATCCTGTTGTATGATTCTTAAGTACTGTTATTGGCCCGATTTTATCGCAATTTCATATTGATGACAGGCTTTGTATGTCATACGTTTCACTGAGAGTTCGTTTTCCCGGTTGTGTAGCCAACGCTCTTTCAGTCAGGCCAGTAGAAACGTTGTGCTGACGATAAATACTGAAGCCCCAATACTATCGGGGCTGAACGTTCAGTCGGTGAGAATTTCTTCATCCGTATCCATTGTGGATGGTGATGAATCTATTTTTGTTGTAAGAAATACCCGATTCAGTAGTCTTTGCTTCAGGGCGTTTCTTCGCTCATTGTAGAATTCCGGGAAGCGAATGAACTCAATATTTTCATCTGAAACTAACAGCATTGATGGCGAATAGTTGTTTGATGGCTGAGATAGCCATTGTTTCAGGGAAGTATCCTGTTTACTTATATTCTGAGAGTGATTCAGTAAATGAAGATTCGGTATGGTGTCCCAGTATTCCGGATTTTCATAAAAGCTGAGGTTCTCTGGTGAGTTCGCAACATAATCTAATTTTTCAAGATATTTCTTTGAAAAATGATTTCTTGGGTGAAGGTGATCAATATGAAACACCTCGGTCGGATTCATTTCAGGGAACAGAAGATGCAATAGTGCGCGGCAACGACCTTCGCCATATCTGATATTGAGAAGGCTTTCGATGTATTCGTCGTCAAATCTGAGGTCCTTATTCGAGCCTTTATATCTGTCAATAATCTTCTCAAGAGGAAAATGAATATCTGAAAGACTATTTTTCATTACATCTCTGATGCTCGTGAGTAGCGCATCGGCCTGGCTTCCAAAGATCCCTTTCAGAAGTACCATGTAAAACCACTGGCTAATTACTGAGCGTTCATTGTGGTTCTTATTCAGGAGATTAATCGTTGTATATAATGGATGTCCACTGGTTTGCTTTTTGTAAAGCCAGTAGACCACAGGAATGACTGCATTTTTAGATATCAAAGACTGTGGATTGATGCCGAATCGCCTGATAAGAATAAAGGTCTCCTTGATACAGGATTTTATTTCAGACCATTGCTGTTGTATCTTACCGACCTCCTCTGAAGTGAAGTTTTTTACTTTGAACCGGACGTCAGAGTCAATAAGCATCAGGCTGGTTTTTAAGAACCAGTCTCTTTCAATATAAAACCCCATTTCATTATTCTGATAAATGTTTTTTGTCAGTTCATCCAGTTCTCTTCTGAAATCACCCTGCCAGTGCGCTACCGCTATTGACATCAGTAAGTCGGAGAACTCAAGTTTTGTCCCCCCGCTGTTCGTGCGGATGAAAACATCCAGCACATGATCAATGTCCTGACTGCTCTCATTGAAGTAGTGGATAAGATTCTCAGTTCTTATCTTGGTATAAAGTTTAAGCAGAGTTTTTCTGGAAAACTCACTGGAAATGAGTCCTCTTTTTTCAAGTTCTGGTACGACAACGTTAAATAAAATATCATCCGGGGAATCATACTGCTCGTATTTGAATATTTCGTGCAGGCAGAACCAGTGATGTTTGTTGTCTGTAAGTGAATCAGTGTATTGCTTGTCGGTCAGGAACCTGAAGTTATACTTCATCATGAGCTCATCGTCTGAATTAAGTGGCGCTGTTAAATCGACGTAAAGCTTTCTTGGCGGCAGGATGCGATCATCCTGTGCCGAAGGCCACCACACCCGGGGCTGTTTATACGCATACGTTCCACACAATCCAATATATAATGATGTGAGACGCTGCTGACCATCAATCACCGCCTTGAAATCATGAAATCCAGCATTTGTTGCTACGCAGGGGTTTTCTTCATTAAATCGCTGACAGTATTCTTTCAGGAATTCATAGAATTTGTAATCATTTTTAATACTGGCACTACGGATATCCCACATCATGAAAGAGTTTATCGGGTAGTCTCGCATGATGGAATCAAACAGCAAACATATTTGACTGCTGTTCCAGACGAACTTCCTCTGAATTGCAGGCAGAAGATAGTGGCGTAAATTAATTGAATCTATCGCTTGTTTTATCGTTATTGCTTTTTCATACTGGCCAGCCATCATAAACCTCATATGTTATATTAGCTGGCCTATTTTAATTTATTGCGTGTCGGTAGTACAGTCTTTGCACAAACTAATTTATGCAATGGAAAAGCTGACGGCTCGGTTTGTGTTTTTCATTCGGGTAGACTCGCATTGCGGATGCACAAAGTGATGAAGCCTGTCTTGCTATATTTTTACCGAAGTTAACAAGTAGGCCGTGCTTTATTTTTTCACCCTCTGCCCTGATGCTGATGATAAAGCTGAACTGATATACGATTACCTCAATGAGGTCATTGCCAAATGTTATAATGGCGGCGTTGTTTATTTCATGTTCATAATCCCTCAGGTCAGTGTTAAGTCTTGCTGTTGCATCTACAAGTGCGTATTCTTTATCGATAATCATAACTTTCTCACTTATCATGTTAATGTGATTTAATCATCACTAATAATATGTTGTGATTTTAATTACGATTATTCGTCTGTTTTCTCCCGTAATGCATTATCTGATGAATAATGTTCATGTGGGGTAAGGCTTCCATAAAGTCAGACTGTTCAATCAGCGAAATGAGTGTGTTATCGATCTCAAACGTTGTATCCGGTAATACCTCAACCAGCCTGATTCGGGACAGGGAAATAACGAACACGCCCGATGACGTACATCCGGCAAGAAACCACTCCGCATGGCTGCAAAGCAGACGGTAGGGATGAACGGTATGGCTGACGTTTTCGTCGGTTCTGATACGCACCTGGGTCTGGTTAAGTATGGCGAGCGTCAGTCTGCTGAAATCACCAAAGAGCGTGGGTTTCTGGTGCGGCTCCGGTAGCATAATCCTGTAGGGTGAAGGGTGCTCCCCGTCAAGCAGAAGGCTCAGCAGTTTGGCATCCATCGCGGGTAACAGACGGTCAAGATGCAGCAGTCTCGCCAGTATCTTCATATCCCGTTCCGTGCGGCGACGAAAGTAATGCGAAGCGAGCTGATATACGCCGTTGTTCTGTTCAATATCAAGATAGGTGAGGCGGACGTTAAAATCCCGTCGCAGCGTTCGCGTCGTCACTCCAAATTCCTCTGCCAGCGTCCCGATATGCAGCTTTTCACCCTGAAACAAACGGCTCAGGATGATGGAAAGGCGGGTTGCCAGTCTGTCATGTTCGTTTTCTTGTGTTATCAGCGTCATACATCATTTCCGAATTTAGCCGGGAAATAATGCCAGCAGTAGCGGACAGGATTTGTCCGCCCTCTGAAGTTTTTTAAAGTCTGAATACCTTAAATGTAAGTGCTAAACGTCAGTATTCTCAGGTGAATAAAGATGCTTCTGGCGCATGTAGGCAATAAAAATGCAGGATGGTAGCGTCACCCGGTATGCGGGACCGGCTAAATCAATCAGCAGCCAGAGAGAACTGAGCACCCAGCCCACGGGACCGGCAAAAGCGCCCATGGTACGCGTCAGCATGGCATTTCCTGCAACGGTCAGCCCTCTGCCTAACAGGGCTTTCGCCACACCATTTGTGACAACAAGTGCCATCTGATAGGCCGCAAACCCGGATGTTTTAATCCCCGCCTGGATTGCCATGGTCAGCAGCTCCGGCGTGGGATTGCTGTAGCCTGTCTGCAATTCTTCCGCCACGGTCTTTAGCTGAGCGGGTGTCATCTTCTCAAGGCTTTTCTCCAGGATCTTCATCAGCAGATTCATTTCAATGGTTTCAACACTGGATTTGCTGTTGTAGTTCACCTTCATTTTATCGCAGGCATCGGTAAGAATTTCCCGGTACAGCACCCCTTTACCCCAGCGGAGCAGCGTGGCAAAGCTGTTTGCCCCAAACGTCTGAACCTCGGCGGCAATGGCATCCCAGTAGCGCGGGTGGTTGGGTTTGTGTTTTTTATACTGAGGATCGTAGGTCAGCGTTTCCGTGATGCGTGCCAGTCCGTCTTTCGGATCGCAGATAAGCACAGAAACCAGTAAATCCAGATCGTCACGATGACAGTGGCGCAGAAACTCAAGGTCAGGGTCGTGTCGGTAGGTAGCCATATTTCACCTCATTGCAGATATTGGACCTGACAGTTTAAGGAAGCCCCCGGACAGGGTTTGTCCGCCTGAAAAACAAAAAAGTAAAAAAAAACCTGCCCGAAAGCAGGTTTCTGTTCACCGGATGGAGGTATAACGCGTCGGGATTACTTTCCGCGCCATTCCTTTTCCACTTTATCCGCAAAGGCATCGCACTGCCGGGCATACTCGGGGTTATAGAGCAGCTCCGACTGCGAAAGCTGCATGGCGGTCATGCTGCCGTTACGGGCATTTGATTCGAGCCAGGTTCTGCCATAGGTTTTGTTCATCACCTGAAGTACCTTGTTGAATACCGAGCCGTTGAAGCGGGCATTGAGATTAACGCCTTTTACCTGAAGGCCGCTGTCACTGGTCTGGGTCAGGCGGGTGGAGTACATCGCGCAGAAGGTCGAGTTGGTTATCATCTGAGCGTCAGCCTGCTCGTCGGCGAACGCGCTGTGGCTGAAGGCTGAAAGCAGAATTGTGGCGGTTAACAGTTTTAAAATTTTCATCATGTTCCCTTATGGATTGAAAAGCGGAGACAGCCTGCCATACGGGGTGGTCAGGAGATGTCCGGCAGAGAAAAAAGTCAGGGTTTAAGAGAGGGAGAGAGTCGCCAGAGGTGAGGGCCAGCGGATTCCAGCACAAAGGCCAGATGGGTGAGGTCCCGTCTTGCTGTACGGGGAGACACGTCAAACTGCCGGATGATGTAGCGAACAGATATTGTCTGACCGTAAAACAGGGCCATGGTCAGCCGGATAAGCCGTTCTCCCTGTCCGGTAGTGTGTTGCCTGCGACGATTAACATTCATCGTTGCCATACGCGCCATCGGTCCCCTTTCTGAAATCTATCGAGGTGTCTGGCAAGCCAGATATCAGGGCATGAATTGCCGGTAACGCAGCGGGCAGTAAACCGGTGGCAGTTAAAATCCAGCAGGCTGTAGGTATAGCGCTGACCCACTGCCGCCTTTGCCCGTTCAGCGGCCTGCGTACAGCCCTGTGGAGTTAAATCCATACAGTCGGTATACACCGAGATAGCGGAGTTCCAGCCATCGAGCCGGTCAAGAAACTCGCTGGCCTGACTTCTGATAACGATGCCGTCACCGTCAAGATGAACAATGTTGCCATTACCCACATAGATACCGCTGTGTGCGGCAAGGCCAAAAAGCAGTTCGCACTGCACGATACCGCCGTAAGCCGGTTCATCGACGCAGGACAGAATGCAGTTATCGATAAATGAATCCACGAAGTTCAGCAGCAGAAGCCGGTACATAACATTCAGTTCCTTACTACGGGGGAGAGGGGGGATGCGTGGGAAACGTAGTGAACACTCAGCTTTCCCACAACGTACGGACCGTGAAAACCCCCATATCGTGGTAAGCCATAAAGTTACTTTCCCATAGCGACCAGAACTCACGGGCGTCGATATGAGAGATATCGCCACAGCGGGAAAGCCACGTGTATTGATGCGTCCAGCTCACATCGACATCTTTTTCAAGTTCAGGCCACGGATACCCTGCATAGTGAAAGTCGGTGACGTAATCGAGCTGCCAGTCTTCTCCGGCAGAGGTGAGGCGTATTTCGACCGGATGCCAGCCGCCCGTTTCCGGTGAGTATTCAGGGTCACGAAAGTTAATGGTTAATCCGGTGATGGGGTGACGATGAGGCGGTTTTTGCGCGACGATATCCAGAAGCATTTGGGTGAATGACCGGGAGACAGGCAGCACATAGCCGCCCTGCAATATTGCGGGTGATGACATAGTGAATATCCTGATTTTGGATTAACGGAACACAGAAAAAGTGAGGATTAGTCCTGACTGAGCGCAGCAAGCTGCGTCATACGATGTTGCCAGTCGGCATAACAACGGTGCATAAAGAGTCTGCTGCTGTCCGCTTCGATAAGGCAGATATCCGGACTTCTGAGCACAGCGGCAAGAAACCCTGCGTTATTGGTGCTGCCCTGACCAAACAGTGGGCGAAATACACGGGACGGAAAGCTGTCTGGCTGCTGTTCCAGAATGGCGTGAATCGCATCAAGCGCTATCCATTCACGGGAGAACAGGCCCCCTTCGCCATTGGCGGTTAAACGCAGGGCAAGGCTTCCGGTTTCATCCTCCTTACCCAGCTCATACGTCAGCAGTCCCTTACTGTATGGACTGATTTTCTCGGCTTCACCCCCGTAGAACACGGTATAGCTTTCGGTGACGGCGGCTTCGGTAGCGACTTTTTTCTTACTCATGGTTCAGCGCCTCAATCAGGTTCTGGAGTTGAGTGATAACGGTCGTGTCCGGGAACACCAGATAGATACCCTGTCCGTTATCGCAGACGATACCGAGCAGGAGATACCAGCCATCATCAAGTGCGGTGACGTATTCCGGGTTAGCCAGTGCCACTGCCAGCAGCGGGTCTTCGGGGAGAGTGTCGTCGTGGTTGAGATGCCAGAGCAGGGTTCTTGTTTCGTTCCAGAAAGCAGTAAACAGGTCGATATCATCTACGGGGCCAAGAATTTCATTGCTGAGGGCCGCCAGTGCGGAGGCGGGCAGGTTGAGAAGGGGAAGACTGGTGGGTGTCGTGAGCTTGAACATGATTATCTCCATAATGAATTGATTTACATGGAAATAATATGTGCATAAAAAGAGGTTTTTTACGTTCATAGTCGTTGGGGTTGGTGAGCTTTGTGAATGTACAAAATCAAAGCACCCGCAGGTGTAAAATGTGATGATTGTCACAATAATAAAAATTAATGGAGTGTGGTTTTGATTGTTGAAAGGTTGATTTACCCTTAAGTTGGGCTGCATATTGTCAAAATCATCACTTTAATCTATTGATTTAAATAGCATTAATTTTAAATGCCTTATTGGGTTGTTTTTTAGTCGAAAATCGGTGGGGTCTATTACCATTTTCTTATTTCAGGGCCTCAAAAGTTGACTTACTTTGGGCGATGCATCCGGAACACAATTTTTTTATAGGGTTTAACGCTATTTTCCCTTTTCCCTGAGCAGGAGTACTCCTGATGAATCATCATGGTCTTTCTGACTTGAGTATTAAATGTCAATGGGCATGTAAGAGCTGATTTTTCATGGGCTTGAAAGTGATGCCACGAATAAATAAGCTTATCCCATTGTTGGCCGACATATTAAATTACTCATTATCATCTGAATTTTCAGAGGACCATGTACATATTATGAATGTTAATTACCCTTTAAATAAAATAACACAAGTGCTGGATGAAAAGAGCATCACAGCTGCTCATAAAAATTCCTTCAATGTAGATGTGGAAGCTCAGGGGTATTCCGACTCTGGAGTATCTGATGTTGTAGAATATCCAGGGGTTGCACCTAAAAATACTGGAGGTGTTTTTACTAAAGCCCTTTTTGATGAATATAAAATCCGTGCAGTACAAGCTGCACAAACAATCGAGACCAGCGATAAGAAGTTAACCGGACTTAAGGCAATATTCTATCCATCAGGTCGCATTAAATTTATTGTCCGCAAAAGTATTCGCGGAAAGAATATCTACGTTGCCGTAGGAGGCTACCCGGAAATTTCAATTAAAGATGCAAGGGAGCATGCCTTTAAAATAATTCAGGAGCTCAAGACCGCCGTTGAGGCTTACGGTGAGCGTTTTCTTACTCACAGTAAAATGACGTTTAATGAGCTTGTGGATGAGTATGAGAAAAGCGTACTCAGCACGGGCGTTAAGCGTTCAGCTAACACCGACCTTTCTAAGATCCGTAAATACCTGCGCCCTCTTCTCGGTGACAAAAAGCTGGCAGGTATGACGGAGGCGGATATTCTGAGCTATCTGTATGCTCTCGATCTCAAGCCAGCCACCCGCAACCGCCATCTGGCGCTCATTAAAGCGGTGTTTACCTGGGCTATACGCATGGGATACACCAACCGCTCTCCGGCGCTTTATATCAAAGCGCTGCCTGAAGTGACGTCAGATCGCCGCGCCATGGATGATTCCCAGCTTCAGTGCTGGATGGAAGTGTGTGAGTGCTGGCGTAATGGTAAACCCGATCATGAAGCCCTTGCTCTGCTCATGTTCCTTGCCCTGACGGGACTGCGTCTGGGGGAAACCCGTCATCTTCGCCTTGAGGATGTGGACTGGAGCCGCAAAGTTATCACTCTTCGCCACACCAAAAACGGCAAACTCCGCCGTGTACCGGTATGTGATAAGGCGTTCGTTCTTCTGACAGAACAGCGTCAGCATCTGGGTGATGAAGGCTGGGTATTTCCGGGCAAGGGGACCGACAATCCGGTTGCTGAGCCGCGTCGCCTGCAAAAACGACTTTGTGAGGCTGCGGGTATTCCACCGTTCACCATCCATGAGATGCGTCATACCTTTGCGACAAAGCTCATTGAGAGCGGGGCCGACATTCACACCGTCAAAGACTTACTGGGCCACAGCACGATCAAAGTAACGTCACTTTACTTGCACTCATCACCGGCGCGTTACCACGAAGCCGTTAACCGGGCGATGGCAGATTTGAACCTTGTAAACATGACTTAATGAAAACATTCATAGAGCAGGACATGGCTTATACCGTTATATATTTTACAGGACAGAATTAATGACAATTGAAACTAAAACATTATCAACGCTACCACCTGCGCTTTCACCACTCGCGAAAATTATGTCAAATATGCATCGTGAAAAAACTGACAGGTCAGATGTCAAGAAGCTGCTGAGAAAAGCTTCACAACATAAAGATATCGATCTTTCCGTTATCAACGAAATGGTATTCCGTGAGGGATTGCCGGAGGGTTATGGAGCCAGTGCAGAAGCGCTTTATTCACTCTCAGGTAAGGCCCCGGTACCGTTTACATTTACACCTGTATTTCCTTATGCGAAATGCTTTTCTGCTGATAGTCAGTCTGATATGCAGTTGTTGCTTGTTGCAAGGAATCAGGCTGGAAAGATTATTTCTATTCGTATCAAAATGGATGAACTGTATGCCGATATTGATCGGGTAATGGCCTCTCTCGCTCACAGAGGCGTTGCGATTGATCCTGTTCGTAAAAATGAACTGATTAGATTCATTCTCAAGTGCATGGATATGAAGTTACCGTGTTATCTGGTGACGCCATCTATGGGGATGATCGATAAGAAAGCCGCTTTTTTGCACGGAAAAACCCCTATTTTCTGTGACCTTGACGGATTTGAAAATATTATCCCGGCTTCTGTAAAGCGTATCCCCGAAGGGATTAAGGAATACGGTGAGCTAGATCAGTGGCAGGAACTTATTGCTGAACATGCAAAAGGTGATTATCAAATTTTTGCCATCATGCTCTCTCTTGCATCCCCTTTGCTTGGGCTTGCCGGGCAGGATATTGCTATATTCCATTTCTATGGTCTTTCCACGACAGGAAAAACAATCCTGCTGCAACTGAGTGCATCGTGTCACGGGTATGGAGGAGATGCCGGAAGTAACGGCCCGTCGCTCATTGCCCGGTGGAATGCCACGAGCAACGGTATCGAGAGTCATGCTGCTTTACAATCCGGTACCGTGGTATGTCTTGATGAATTAGGAGCATTTTCTGGAAAAGAGCTTTCCTCCCTGATCTATAACCTGACATCCGGTGTCTCAAAAATTCGTATGGATAAAACGCAGGAGATGCGCGAACCGTTAAGGTGGAACTCGTTCTTTGTGTCTTCCGGCGAGATATCATTTTCCCATAAGCTGCGAGAAAAAAAACAAAACCTGCAGGGCGGTCATGAGCATCGGGTTATCAATCTCCAGATTTTCCCGAAAGATGCCGGAGCCCCTGGAGAGGGGCCGGAAATTATTCGTCAGCATGCTGACAAACTTAAGTCGGGACTTGAGCACTTCTGTGGGACGGCTGGACCCGCTTTTCTCCGTAGTCTGCTTTCTCAGACTGATGAAGAGGGGCTTCCCGTGAGTTATCAATGGTTACATGAATCCGTTAAAGCTAAGGTATCAGAATGTGAAGGCCTGCTTCTGGCTGAGCTGATTGATGAAGGGTATCTCCTGACGGATGTTCAACTCCGTGCGCTTCGACGCTTTTCTTTCGTAATGGCTGTAGGTCTGCTGGCGCAGGAACTGGGTATCTTGCCTTACTCTCCGGAACGAATTGCGACCGCCGTCTGGGAAATAGTTGTTCGTTGGCTGAGTGATACCTCTGTGCAATATAACCCGGTCCAGCAAGCATTGATTGATATTCAGCGTGATCTTGTAAAAAGGGAAGGGGCACATTTCATCGGCCTGAAAGATCGTGAGAGCCGTAAACCCGGAAACCACTGGGGGTATATCCACCATACTAATGAGGATTTTTTAATCTTCGCACCTGTATTTGAAGAGTGGTGCCAGAAACATTCATTAAGCGCTCGAGAAGTCGCTAAGGAGCTGGCATGCCGAAAACTTCTTCGGGTAGAAAGTAAAGGGCATTACAAAAAGCGTCCTCTTACTGGTATGGATAAGTGTTACTACCATATTAAGCGGGAGTTTATCAGTGTTGATTTGAATTTTTCTTAAAGCATTATCTGAATGTAGTTAACTAACTTATCTTTAAACTTATTATTCTGAATAAATTAACAGAAGGGGAACCCCATGACTGAATTCTGCGAATTAAATGAGACTCACTTTTTTCCTGGCGCTATTACAGGCTGTGAAACTATTCGTCCACCATTTACGCTTTATGGTCTTATCATGACGCAGGCTAAATGCAATTTCTATGGTATCTGTAGGGAAGTGACAGACAGTGAGTATCCTGAATTAAAAGCAATGATTAACCGGAATGAAAAGATTCGTTTCTTTGCCAGTTATATTTTCAAAGGTAACGTTCGTTATGATTATCTTGGCGAATTACCAACACTATCAATCGATCAGGCTCGCAATAAAGCCCGATATCTTGCCAGAAGTAATGAGGATGAGACCGCTTATGAATACATCCCATTCTGATTGATGAGTTTACCCTCAAAAAAAGCAGGGGCATTTGCCTCTGCTTTTCAGTTATCGCAAAGAAGGTAGCTGAGCTGTTATCCTTTCCGCCAGAAGTTGGCTGGTGTTTTGTAAGCGCTGAGGATGAAGGTGCGCATAACGCTGTGATGACTGACTACTGCGATGACCTAACTGCGCCTGAACGTCATACAGCGTTCCACCATGGGAAACGATGAGCGCCGCAACCGAATGGCGGCAGGTATGAATACACACTTCTTTGTCGAAAATTCCCGCCCGTCGCACGATACGCTGAAAGGCTTTGACCGGATTGTTCAGCGGCATTCCTTGTTTTTTACCGATAAACAACCACGGATTTCCACGCTGTGTTGGCAGCGTTCTGATTACGTCCATCGCCAGTGAGTTAAGATGAACAATCCGTCCATAGCCATTCTTGGTTTCAGGGAGCCACAGGGTGCGTTTAACCGGGTCAACATGCTCCCACTTAGCCAGACGCAGCTCATCACGACGAAGGCCGGTCAGTAACAGCAGTTTGACATAGCATGCAGCGACGGTGCTGGTATCATCATCGGCGGAGAGAAAAATACGACGAATTTCATCCTCGGTGAAATAGCGCTGTCGGGCGTTGTTCTCCCTGAGAAGCTGTACCACTCTTGCCGGATGGATAGAGGTAATGCCTCGCCTTCCTGCCCAGGTAAATACCGCTTTAACCAGTACGATGACACGATTACAGGTTGCTGCTGACAGTGAAATGCTTAACGTCTGCTGGAGGCGAAGAATCCTGGCTGGTGTGATATCACTCAGTAGCATTAGACCTAAGACGGGACGGATATGATCCCGGTAGCGCTGGAAATCCTTTCCCCAGCTACGTTTTGCAGATTTTGCCCATACCAGATAATGCTGGTTAAAGAGTTCATCGAATGTCATTTCTTGTCTCTTGTTTTCACGTTCCTGCTTAGGGTCAGTTCCGGTGGCAAGTGAGCGTTTATGCTCCATGGAAATCTTACGGGCTAAGGTGACATCTACCTCAGGCCAGTGACCAATAGCTATGGCGCGTTTTCGTCCATGATAGAGGTAGCGGAGCAAAAATTTTTTACGTCCTTCCCCTTTGCTGACCAGACACTTCAGGCCAGAAATCTCGGTATCGCTGTATTCGGCATCGGTGCTGTGTGAATCTGATGTGTTAGGGGGCAGGGATTTAATGAGCTGATTAGTAAAACGGAAGCGTTTCGGGCTGGACATATTACCTCCTGTGACTGGTGTTAAGTACGTCAGGGTTGACCCATCCCCGGCACGGTGTTGTAAATGGCTAAGTTGATTTTCTAGCGTGGCGAAGGGGATGCTGGTGTTACTTGAGATGATTGAAGGCGAGAAATGCCGCAAAAATAGGTGTTACGGTCTGTTTCTGGTCTTAATGGAAAAAATACCGGTGGGGGATGTATTCAAAAAAATAATATGTGCTTTGGTTGATTTTAATTACATATATGGGCGACATTATCCAGAAATACCTTATTGGAGAGTATGTGCTTATTTTGAGAGCATGCTTCTGCATTAATGATTAATCATTAATTTAGTAGGTGTTGTTTTTTATAGGGCTACATTTTTTAATTTTGGTGTTGTAGGTTTATTTCATGATCATGTGG
>NZ_JADCKV010000048.1:0-732 GCF_014982105.1 Enterobacter cloacae complex sp. P18RS
TTATTGATAGTGTTTTATGTTCAGATAATGCCCGATGACTTTGTCATGCAGCTCCACCGATTTTGTGAGCGACAGCGACTTCCGTCCCAGCCGTGCCAGGTGCTGCCTCAGATTCAGGTTATGCCGCTCAATTCGCTGCGTATATCGCTTGCTGATTACGTGCAGCTTTCCCTTCAGGCGGGATTCATACAGCGGCCAGCCATCCGTCATCCATATCACCACGTCAAAGGGTGACAGCAGGCTCATAAGACGCCCCAGCGTCGCCATAGTGCGTTCACCGAATACGTGCGCAAACCGTCTTCCGGAGCCTGTCATACGCGTAAAACAGCCAGCGCTGGCGCGATTTAGCCCCGACGTATCCCCACTGTTCGTCCATTTCCGCGCAGACGATGACGTCACTGCCCGGCTGTATGCGCGAGGTTACCGACTGCGGCCTGAGTTTTTTAAGTGACGTAAAATCGTGTTGAGGCCAACGCCCATAATGCGGGCGGTTGCCCGGCATCCAACGCCATTCATGGCCATATCAATGATTTTCTGGTGCGTACCGGGTTGAGAAGCGGTGTAAGTGAACTGCAGTTGCCATGTTTTACGGCAGTGAGAGCAGAGATAGCGCTGATGTCCGGCGGTGCTTTTGCCGTTACGCACCACCCCGTCAGTAGCTGAACAGGAGGGACAGCTGATAGAAACAGAAGCCACTGGAGCACCTCAAAAACACCATCATACACTAAATCA
>NZ_JADCKV010000005.1:0-4102 GCF_014982105.1 Enterobacter cloacae complex sp. P18RS
AGCGCGGACGGCGTGACCAGTGCCCGCCGGTTTTCCGGCGCGTTCGGGTCGTGCAGCCCCAGACTGCCGTTCACGATGGTCTGCCAGGCATCAATGCGAGGACGGTCGGCGCGGTCATAGTATGGCTGGAGCCGTTTGCCGGTCAGCAGCTCCGTGTTCGGGATCAGGAAGTTCAGCTCCAGCCGCCCCTTGTCCCGGTGCTCAACCCACAGCACGCTGTACTGGTCTTTATCGAGTCCGGGCATCAGAACCCGCTCGAAGCTCGCCATCAGCGTTTCACGCTGCCCGGGCGGTAAGTCCTGTTCGGCAAAGGACAGCACCCCGGAGGTGTACTTTTTGGCGTAGGGCGAGGCGTCGATAAGCTCCCGGACTTCCTCCGGCTTCCCCTGAAGAACGCTGGCACCGTCGCGCTGGCGGTCTTTCCCCAGCAGATAATCAACCGGGCCGGCACCGCCTCCGCGTCCCCGGGGATGAAACTTAACGATCATCGTCAGCCCCCTTTTCCAGTACGGCATGCCGCAGCCGCTCGAGTCCGGCATCGATGGCCATCAGCGCGGCGACGACCTGCACGCGGTCGAGACCGCTACTGCCACCGGCGTTAACCTGGCGGGCAATCTGGTTGAGGTTGTTCCCCATGCCGGCAAGCTGACGAAGCAGCGCCGGCGAGATCGAGGGAAGTTTGCCGGCCCGGGCGGGCTTCTCGTCCAGGCACGTCTGCCGCATCCAGGCCGCGAGCTGTTTACCGTCGCAGCGTTCCAGCAGACGGCGGTGCTCATCTTCTGTTACCCACATCGTGAGCATTTTGCTGCGTTTGTCTGCCAATCCGGCCTCCTGATAACGCCGGGACGGGCGGGAAATCTTTTCCCGGTCGGCGCGGTGTTGGGCAAGCCGCAGGCGCGTCAGTGGCATTTAGCGGGTTTCGGGGCGCAGCCCTGAACCAGTCACGTAGCGCTAGCGGAGTGTATACTGGCTTACTATGGTGGCACGACGGGAATCGGGATGAAATAGTCAGTCATGAAAACTGTGAGATGAGGCTCAGGTGCGTAAGAGGCTGATGCCTGTCCCGGTGGATATTCCGCTTCCTCGCTCACTGACTCGCTACGCTCGGTCGTTCGGCTGCGGCGAGCGGTACGGACTCACGGATAAAGACGTGGCGGGGAAATACGTGAATGCAGGAGGGGAAGAAAGGATGCGCCGCTGCCGGTTTTCCATAGGCTCCGCCCCCCTGACAAGCATCACAGAATCTGACGCTCAAATCAGTGGTGGCGAAACCCGATGCGGCTTAAAGATACCAGGCGTTTCCCCCTGATGGCTCCCTCGTGCTCCCCCGCATTCCTGCCTTTCGGTTTACCGGTGTCATTCCGCTGTTATGGCCGCGGTTTCTCATTCCACGCCTGACACTCAGTTCCGCGAAGGCAGTTCGCTCCAGGATTGACTGTATGCACGAACCCCCCGTTCAGTCCGACTGCTGCGCCTTATCCGGTAACTATCGTCTTGAGTCCAACCCGGAAAGACACGAAAAATCGCTACTGGCAGCAGCCATTAGTAACTGGAGGTATACGAGAGACAAATTAAGAGGTCTTGAAGTATGGGCCTGAGAGAGGCTACACTGAAAGAACAGTTTTGGTTTCTGCGGTCTCGTATACCCAGTTACCTGGTTAAGCAGTTCCCCAACTGACTTAACCTTCGATCAAACCACCTCCCCAGGTGGTTTTTTCGTTTTCAGAGCAAGAGATTACGACTGTAACGACAGGATCACAAGAAGATCATTTACTCAGAGAGACTAACTACCACTATGTTTGCCTATCAACATACTTAGGAAACATTACTTGAGTTAACGACTCCACCTTACTTTTAGTATCTCGCAATGAATCTTCCGACCGCCGTTGTGTTGAAGTTCTATTGCGCCACCGGGGTATAAATCACTTTCGTTTAACTCAATTAAAAGCTCGTTCTTGTGAGCATCCTCTAAATAAAGGTAATAACACCCACCATAAAGGTTCTGCGTATCTGGCACGGCAACAAAAGATTTCTTTCCGAACAGTAAAACAGCCTCTTTTTCTCCATGCTCTGTCAGCAATAATCGAAATTCTTGTCCATTCAATCCTCTTTTCGCATGAAAAAACGACCTATACTTAGATGGTTAGTGACCATATCCACTTTACCTTTAAGCAGGGAACCTATTATGAATAAAAAAACGCTGTTGGCGGCCATGATGGTCGCGTTGGTGACCTTTGCCGCTGCTGGATGTTCTTCAAACCAAGAAATAAAAACCACAGATGATCGCACTATCGTTACAGACGGCAAACCCAAAGTTGACAGTGATACGGGATTAGTATCCTACAAAGATGCCCATACAGGCCGAACCGAACAGATCAACCGTGACAAAATTACCAACATGAGTGAACTAGACAACTGATACGGATAAAAGGAGCTGGCTTTGAAAAAGATTTTTGTTTCAGTGTTCGCAGCGGCAGTTGCGCTTTCAGCCCTAACCGGCTGCACGCGCACAAGCTATGCCATCCACACCAACGACGGGCGTACAATTGTCAGCGACGGCAAGCCTACAGAATCAGACTCAGGCCTGCTGGGCTATAAAGACGCAAATGGTGTCAAACAGCAGATCAATAAAGCCGACGTTAAAGAAGTCTCTGAAATTCCGCATTGAGGCATCGCTCTCTCCGAAAAGGGCCGCTAATGCGGCCCTTTTCTTTATCTGCCCCAACAACAGGCAAAAAAAGCCCCCGCTGGGGGCCAAATACCTGCAGTGGCTGGATAGTACTGCATTCCTGATGAAGGAGACGAATAAGTATGGGCCGGATTTTTGCGTCTGCAGGCTCGGTCGCCACAATTTTTCCGTACCCGCCAGGCATCATGCTTTTACCATAACATCCCTTGCCCGCACCTCTCCGGACGGGTTCAGCGCGAATGCGGCGTCAGTCCTGCAAAACCGACAGTAAACCACCCCGCAAACCGTGCATTCTGCGCCTGATAAATCTCACCCGACTGCATAGCCATGCAGCCGGGTGAATGGCACCGGGTTTCGGCGCAGATCCTCAATGAAAGCCCCGTTTTATCCGGTTATCACAGCGACGGACCGTCATACTCCTGCTGACGCTGCGATCGTTCCAGCTCCAGCGCTTTCTGGTGCTGCGCTGCGCGCTCCTGCTCCCGGTGTGCCTCGATGTCGTTCAGCCTTACGACAACCGGCGCAGCTGCTCGCTTAAACTCAGCACCTGCGTGCTCAAGTCCGTGACGCGCTCGCTCAGCGCTGCGTTCTCCCGTTGCATAAGACCACACATCGTCCGCCATTCCGCGAAGGCGCTCTCCCACTCGTCCAGCCTTTTCGAGTAGTCCTGCTGTAGCTGCTCTAATGCGCTCAGCAACTGTTTTTCCAGTTCCGTCATGTGCTATTTCCCCGCCAGTATCATCCAGCTCGAATCCTCTCCGAACCGTCCCGCGTCCGGGTTCACCCTCACGCAGCGGCGTCGTTCCTCTCCGCAGGTCGTGAGCTGCACGCCGCTGTTCCTCTCGGACAGCATGGCCTGCGTGCTCTTCTGCTCCCGGATGGTCGTGTAATTGTCGAGTATCTGCTGCCCCTGCCACCATAGAATGCCCGCACTTGAGGCTATCAGCAGCACGGAGACCAGGACGATGGTCAGCCACGTCTGGCTGACCATGCGCAGCATCCCTTTCGTACGCTGGCTCATGGCTGAGGACAGCATCCGGTCGTGGTCGTGGATGGCGGCGCTGATTCTCTTCTCGCTTTCGTTCAGTTCCGCTCTGACAGACTTCTCGTGCTCGCTGAATGCGGCTTTCAGCATCTCGCCGGTAGTCTGCTGCTGCACTTTCGATTTCTGCTCTAAGTCCTTCGCCAGCGTTAAAAGACTGTTCATAGATGGCTCCCTTCAGTCGGATGTTTCGCCCCCCGTCCGGGTCGGCAATGCTGATGCTGCTTTTTGTGGTGCGAACCACCTCAAAACCTGCGCTTTCCAGCGCCTCAGTGACGTCCTGACGCGTTTTCAGCTCCCCGGACGAGGCTAAGGCCAGTAAACCCCGCGTAATCGCCTGAGCGGCTTCCTGCTTCGTTTCCGGCAGCGCG
>NZ_JADCKV010000049.1:0-1626 GCF_014982105.1 Enterobacter cloacae complex sp. P18RS
TCTAACGCCTTTGCTGATATTTTGATTGCAGGTAAAGATTATTTTCATCTCTTTACCGACCCATTCCCCACCAAAAAAAAATATAAAAAAGAACGGAAAAATAAATTCCCTACGTAATTATCTGTCAACAAAAATAAAAGTAAACATCCCGTATTAAATCTCCATCAACTTCATCAACAGTTCTGGTTTTGATTTTATTAAAGTCAGCTAAAATACCTTTCACTGGCACAATAGACTTTGATATATCATCATAAAATGCTTTTTGTTGACTTTCCGGAACATATTTTTTTATTAAAAAAACAAGATTCTTTCGTAACTCTTCATCTGTCATCGCTTTTACTCCGGAATTATAGTAACACGTTCAAAAATAACAGGGTAATTACGTTCGATTGGTAGCAACTGTAATGCCCCACATTTACCATACTCAGGATATGCACTGGTGAAAAGCTCATATCCAGGCCCTCGACCACCTTTGGCAAGAGGTACTTGCACCTGAGGCACTCCATTTTTATACAGTTGTAATGTATCAAACTCACCTAATAAACGTGCATCACTCCATGAATCAGGATTACCTTTCTCATAAAAAATTTGATAGGCGTCCCTGGCTTCATGTGCAGATTTATATTTCGTATACCCAAAATAACTTAACGGGGCTGATTTATTTTCTATTGTCTGTGGAGCATATTTGCTATCCATATAACGATATGCTGTAGAAGGCATAGTCGAACTAGGGCCATTTGGACCAACATAGAAATCAGGTTTTGTTTTACCGCTACACTCGCGGCTCAACCCCCAAGAATCCACCCACCCTAGCGCATTCGGCGCATACTGGTAAAGGTTTGTCCCCCCCGCCAGGCCTATCGGGTCCTGCTGCGTAAACCTTCCGCAGTCCGGGTCGTAATACCGGAACAGATTGTAGTGCAGCCCTGTCTCACGATCCAGGTATTGCCCCTGCATACGCAGGTTCTGGGAATATCCTGATACCTGCGTCTCGCTTTCCCGCAGCAGCTTGCCCCAGGCGCTGTTCACGCCTTCCCAGCGCACCTGCCCTTCGATATCCGTCATCCGCTCCGGCGTGCCGTTGGGCTGGCAGTGGAACCAGAAGATTTCCGGGGCATCAACGCCGTCAATACGCGCCAGCGGATCGTAGCTGTCCTGATCGCTGTAGACGTAGGTCAGCGGCACATCCCCGTGCACTTCCTGCAACAGCCGGAACCCTTCCCAGACAAACCGGGTGGTGACTGGCTTACCGGTTGGCTGCCCAAACAGCATCTGGCGTCGCGTTTTGCTGATGCGGCGCCCGAGCGGGTCATAGCGGAAGCTGACCTGCGTCTGCGGCCTGTTGCGGTCCCGCGGCTGGCTGATCACCTCCGTCAGGCGGTGCTCGCCGTCGTAGCGGTAGTGCCAGCGGGTCTGGCCGTTATCCTTCTCCACGGTGCGGCCGTGGATGTCATAGCGCCAGCGAATGCCGTTCAGCTGCGTCAGGCGGTTGTGCGTGACCTTCTCAGCTGATCCTTCGAGCGGGTTACCGGCTGCATCCCAGCGCCACTGCTCCTGGCCGGGCAGCGTGCCGTCCTGAACCAGCAGACGTCAGGCGCTGTCGTACTGCCAGCGGTACCAGCTGAA
>NZ_JADCKV010000049.1:1744-1959 GCF_014982105.1 Enterobacter cloacae complex sp. P18RS
ACGTCCCGGCGATGCAGTCGGCCAAGGCGGTCGTATTCGCTGCGGGTGGTCAGCAGCCACGGGGAGCTATTCTCAGGGTGGTGTTGTTCGTTGCGTGTATATTGACAGTTTATTAAGGGCAAGGGTAAATAAGGCGTGAAAAATAAAATAAGCAAGAGACGCGCAGAAGGAAGAAAGAATATTGTTAAAAATGGCTACGTAGTGAACAAATTGAT
>NZ_JADCKV010000050.1:0-3256 GCF_014982105.1 Enterobacter cloacae complex sp. P18RS
GCAGCCTGGCTCGTCGGTGGCGAAAGATCTTAAGCTGCTGCTGGGCAACGGCCAGTGGCGGATCATGTGCGCCTTCAAGATGATGGCGACCTGCTCCAACGTGGTGCGCGGCGGGGCGACGCTCTACTTCGTGAAATACGTGATGGATCACCCGGAGATGGCGACCCAGTTTTTACTTTACGGCAGCCTCGCCACCATGTTCGGCTCGCTCTGCTCGTCTCGTCTGCTGGGCCGCTTCGACCGCGTCACCGCCTTTAAGTGGATCATCGTCGCCTACTCGCTGATTAGCCTGCTGATTTTCGTCACCCCGGCGGAGCATATTGCGCTGATTTTCGCCCTCAACATCCTGTTCCTGTTTGTGTTTAACACCACCACGCCGCTGCAATGGCTGATGGCCTCTGACGTGGTGGATTACGAGGAGAGCCGCAGCGGGCGACGCCTGGACGGGCTGGTGTTCTCCACCTACCTGTTCAGCCTGAAGATTGGCCTGGCGATTGGCGGGGCAGTGGTGGGCTGGATCCTGGCGTACGTGAACTACTCCGCCAGCAGCAGCGTGCAGCCGGTCGAGGTGCTCACCACCATCAAAATTCTGTTCTGCGTGGTGCCCGTGGTGCTCTATGCGGGCATGTTCATCATGCTGTCGTTTTATAAGCTCACCGACGCCCGCGTGGAGGCCATCAGCCAGCAGCTGATCAAGCACCGCGCGGCGCAGGGCGAGGCCATTCCCGACGCCGCGACAGCCGCATCCCATTAACCGGAGGCAACATGGAAATCACTANNNCCGGCTTCAACCCGGACCCGTCCCTGTGCCGCCAGGGCGAGGACTACTACATCGCCACCTCGACCTTCGAGTGGTTCCCGGGCGTGCGCATCTATCACTCCCGCGACCTGAAAAACTGGACGCTGGTCAGCACGCCGCTGGACCGCGTGTCGATGCTGGATATGAAGGGCAACCCGGACTCCGGCGGTATCTGGGCGCCGTGCCTGAGCTACGCCGACGGCAAATTCTGGCTGCTCTATACCGACGTGAAGATTGTCGATTCGCCGTGGAAAAATGGCCGCAACTTCCTCGTCACCGCGCCGTCCATTGAGGGGCCATGGAGCGAGCCGGTCCCGATGGGCAACGGCGGGTTCGATCCGTCCCTGTTCCACGACGACGATGGCCGCAAATACTACCTCTACCGCCCGTGGGGACCGCGCCATCACAGCAACCCGCACAACACCATCGTGATGCAGGAGTTTGACCCGCAGACCGGCACCCTCTCGCCGGAGCGCAAAACGCTGTTTACCGGCACGCCGCTCTGCTACACCGAAGGGGCGCATCTTTATCGGCACGCGGGATGGTACTACCTGATGGTTGCCGAAGGCGGCACCAGCTACGAGCACGCCGTCGTGGTGCTGCGTGCAAAAACCATCGACGGGCCGTACGAGCTTCACCCGGATGTGACGATGATGACCAGCTGGCACCTGCCGGAGAACCCGCTGCAAAAGAGCGGCCACGGCTCGCTGCTGCAAACCCACACCGGGGAGTGGTATATGGCCTACCTTACCAGCCGCCCGCTGCGCCTGCCCGGCGTGCCGCTGCTGGCCTCAGGCGGACGCGGTTACTGTCCGCTGGGGCGCGAGACCGGCATCGCCCGCATTGAATGGCGCGATGGCTGGCCGTACGTGGAGGGCGGTAAGCACGCGCAGCTGACCGTGAAAGGCCCGCAGGTGGCGGAGCAGCCCGCCGCCGTTCAGGGTAGCTGGCGGGATGATTTCGACGGCAGCACGCTTGACCCTGAATTGCAGACTCTGCGCATTCCGTTCGACGACACCCTCGGCTCGCTCACCGCGCGCTCCGGCTATTTACGGTTATACGGCAACGACTCGCTCAACTCGACCTTTACCCAGTCGACCGTGGCGCGCCGCTGGCAGCACTTCACCTTCCGGGCCGAGACGCGGATGCAGTTCTCGCCGGTGCACTTCCAGCAGAGCGCGGGGCTGACCTGCTACTACAACAGCAAAAACTGGAGCTACTGCTTTGTGGACTACGAGGAGGGGCAGGGCAGAACGATTAAGGTTATTCAGCTCGACCACAACGTGCCGTCGTGGCCGCTGCACGAGCAGCCCATTCCCGTGCCGGAGAGTGCGAAGAGCGTCTGGCTAAGGGTGGATGTGGATGCGCTGGTCTACCGCTACAGCTACTCGTTCGACGGCGAGACGTGGCACACCGTGCCGGTGACGTATGAGGCGTGGAAGCTGTCGGATGACTATATCGGCGGGCGCGGCTTCTTCACCGGCGCGTTTGTGGGACTGCACTGCGAGGACATCAGCGGCGACGGCTGCCACGCTGACTTCGACTACTTCACCTACGAGCCGGTCTGACGGCTCAGGCCGGGCGCGCGTGAGAGCTGGAGCCCGGCCTGCTGAAGCTGCTCGCGGAAATCAGCCAGCTCGGCGTCGTCCACGCGGGAGGTCAGCGTCGACAGGCTCAGGGCGGCGATGACGCGGGACTCGTGGTTCCACACCGGCACCGCCACGCAGCGCACGCCCTGCTCGTTCTCTTCGCTATCCAGGGCATAGCCCTGCTCGCGGGTCTGCGCCAGGGCACTCATTAAGGCTTCGCGAGAGGCAAGGGTAGAAGGGGTATAGGTGGTGTACTGATAGCCCTCCAGCAGGGCGTTCAGCTCGGCCTCGCCCAGCCAGGCAATCAACACCTTGCCGATGGCGGTGGCGTGAACCGGCAGGCGGCGGCCGATGCGCGAATAGGCGATGGCAGCGAGCTTGCCTTCAATCTTCTCGATATAGACCCCTTCACGCCCGTCCAGGATCCCCAGATGGGTAGTCTGCCCGGTTCGCCGGGACAGCTCCGTCAGCCAGCCTTTCGCCTTCTGCCGAATATCCATCGAGCCCACGACAAAATGCCCGCGCTCGACCAGCTTCATGCCGAGGCGATACTTACCGTTCTCCGGGTTCTGATCGATATAGCCGTGAAGCTGGAGGGTTTTCAGCAGCGAGTGGAGGGTACTCTTGCTCAGCCCCATCAGTTTGCTGATGTCGGTGATCTTAAGCTCGGTGGCCTGCTCGTTGAACAGGTCGAGGATCTGCAACGCACGTTCAACAGACTGAATAATCGGCATAATGCTGGTATGTCCACGCTGGAATTGAGGCGAAAACGTACCTTTTTCGGGGTGAAAAATCAATTGAGTAGAGCGGGTTGTGGGAGAAAGGGCATCAGCCGCATCGTCGCCTGATTTGCCCGGCGGCGCTGCGC
>NZ_JADCKV010000050.1:3316-4208 GCF_014982105.1 Enterobacter cloacae complex sp. P18RS
AGCGCCACCCGGCAACAAAGGCGGCTCCATTATTGTTAGCGGGGGAATCAATTATTATCCCGAGCGGCGACAGACTGAATTTTCCAGATCCCATCTTCTTTAACCATGCAATCAATGACTGTGTGCTGGGTCTTTTTGCCAAACGTGATATTCACGTTTACACAGACCGGGTCTGAATCATACGAATCAATAGCCACATTCTCAGCCCAGTCCTCGCCGATATATTGCGATTTCATAAAAAAATCAGCCTCGTAAAATTCAGCGTCGGCATAACGGGGATCGTCTGCATGACGTAATTTTTTCATGGTGCTGGCCGTAACGAACTTATCGATTTCATTTCCCTGTTGGATGGGATAACGATCGTTGTTCACTTGTTTGACGTACCAGCGATTGAATTCAAGGGCGCGCTGCATCGGTATCTGAAAATCTTCGGCCCCCAATGCGGCTGTGCTGAATAACGCAATTAAGATGAGCTTATTCATATTAATAATGCCTGTATAAGGTTATTCTGGCTGGAGTTGGCGATAGGTTGGCCCCTTCGATTTTAAGCCCTCCGGCTCGAATGGCGGCGGCGATTGCTCGAGCGCAATAGTGTCCAGTATGGGTTAGTGCGTGGCTACGGGCGTATGACACAGCTTCATGTTTATTCCATGACATAAAAAATCCTTATTAATGAAATGCAGCAATAAGGAAATATTATGCCGATAATATACGGTGTTTTGTAATTGATAATGACCTGATATTAACCATTATCTACTCAGTAAATAATGGTTAATAAAATCATAAATACCTATTATGGTTAATGCGTATCTGAGAAAGCGTCAGTAAAATGAATTTTTCTGCCTGACGATAACGCTGTTGTCGTTTTTAGGTTTTTCTCCCTCTCCCCGTG
>NZ_JADCKV010000050.1:4267-4944 GCF_014982105.1 Enterobacter cloacae complex sp. P18RS
GCCGGGGTGAGGGCACCAGCGCTCCGAGGACCCAATCACTCCCCAAGCGTCGCCACCATCACCGCCTTAATCGTATGCATCCGGTTTTCCGCTTGGTCGAACACGATGCTCGCCGGCGACTCAAACACCTCGTCCGTCACTTCCATCCCGCCGTGCAGATCGAACTCTTTCGCCATCTGCTTGCCGAGCGTGGTCTGGTCGTCATGGAACGCCGGCAGACAGTGCAGGAACTTCACGTTCGGGTTGCCGGTGAGAGCCATCATCTGCGCGTTCACCTGATACCCGCGCAGCAGCGCGATACGCTCCGCCCACTTCTCTTTGGCTTCGCCCATCGACACCCACACGTCGGTATAGATAAAGTCCGCGCCCTTCACGCCCGCCGCCACGTCTTCCGTCAGGGTGATTTTCCCGCCGTGCTTTTCCGCCAGCGCGCTGCACTCTGCCACCAGGCTCTCTTCCGGCCAACAGGCCTTCGGGGCCACCAGGCGTAGATCCAGCCCGGTCAGCGCCGCCGCTTCCAGCATCGAGTTGCCCATGTTGTTGCGCGCGTCGCCCGCGTAGACCAGCGTCATCTCGTTAAACGCCTTGCCCGGCAGGTGCTCCTGCATGGTCAGCAGATCCGCCAGCAGCTGCGTCGGGTGGAACTCGTTGGTCAGCCCGTTCCACACCGGCACGCC
>NZ_JADCKV010000050.1:5012-9469 GCF_014982105.1 Enterobacter cloacae complex sp. P18RS
AGCACGCGCGCGGTGTCCTTAATTGACTCTTTATGCCCAATCTGGCTGCCGCTCGGCCCTAAATAGGTAACGCGTGCGCCCTGGTCAAATGCGGCAACTTCGAAAGAGCAACGTGTACGGGTCGAGTCTTTTTCGAAGATGAGCGCGATGTTTTTACCGGTAAGCTTCTGTACTTCCTTGCCCTTTTTTTTATCGGCTTTGAGCTGTGCGGCAAGGGTCAGCAGAGAAGTGAACTGTGCAGGGGTAAAGTCGAGCAATTTCAGAAAGTGTTTCTTGTACAGATCAGACATTTTATCCTCACATGGCGAACGCCACTTATTGAATTAAAATTCACTTTATATGTGTAATTATTCATTTGCAACCCCGTTTCACAAATCTTTCCAACAAAGGTGGAGGCAAACCCGTCCGTGTGTGAAAATAGAAGTATCTGCCGCACTTTAAAGAGGATTGAGCCATGGCAAACCCGGAATTACTGGAAGAGCAACGCGAAGAGACGCGTCTGATTATTGAAGAACTGCTGGAAGACGGTAGCGATCCGGACGCGCTGTACACCATCGAGCACCATTTCTCTGCGGACGACTTTGAAGCGCTGGAAAAAATGGCCGTGGAAGCCTTCAAGCTGGGTTACGAAGTGACCGAGCCGGAAGAGCTGGAAGTGGAAGAGGGCGACACCGTCATCTGCTGCGACATCCTGAGCGAAGGCGCGCTGAAGGCGGAGCTGATCGACGCGCAGGTAGAACAGCTGATGAACCTGGCCGAGAAGTTTGAAGTGGAATACGACGGCTGGGGAACCTACTTCGAAGATCCGAACGGTGAAGACGGCGAAGAAGGCGACGACGAAGATTACGTCGACGAAGACGACGACGGCGTGCGTCACTAAGCGTTTCAGGCGGTGGCGCGTGCCACCGCTTTTTCAAGGCAGAACCATGGATTACCCGCAGATACTCGCCCCCGTACTTAACTTCCTCCAGTGCCCGACCCCGCAAGCATGGATTGATAAAGCCCGCGACCCGGCGAACCTGCCGCTGCTGCTCACCGACCACATGGTGTGCGAGCTCAAGGCCGCCCAGACCGCGCTGCTGCTGGTGCGTAAATACGTCGCCGACGAAAGTGGTGCCGACGCGCTGCTCGACTGGCTCAAACCTTACGAACAGTTCACCTTTCGCGACGGCCCGGAGCCGGACTTCATCGCCCTGCACAGGCAGATTGGCAAAAGCGTGATGCCCAAAACCGACGACCCGTGGGGCCAGGCGCTCATCGACAGCATGGTGCTGCTGATTAAAGAGGAGCTGCACCATTTCTGGCAGGTGCGTGAGGCGATGCTGGCCCGCGATATTCCGTATGTCAAAATCACCGCCAGCCGCTACGCCAAAGGGATGCTGAAGGAAGTGCGCACCCACGAACCGCTGACGCTGATCGACAAGCTCATCTGCGGCGCCTACATCGAAGCCCGTTCCTGCGAACGCTTCGCCGCGCTGGCCCCGTTCCTCGACGATGACTTACAGAAGTTCTATCTCTCGCTGCTGCGCTCGGAAGCGCGCCATTATCAGGACTACCTGACGCTGGCCCAGCAGGTGAGCGACGACGATATCTCACCGCGCATAAAGCATTTTGGCGAAATTGAAGCCACACTTATCTCGACACCGGACCACGAGTTTCGCTTCCACAGCGGCGTGCCGGTGTAAACCGGCACAACTCAAGGATAAGGATGCGAGATGAAAAAAACGTGGATCAGTACGGTCGTTGTTATTGTCGCGGCCGCCGCCGTGGCGTTCTGGGTGTTCTTTGACAGGCAACGCGCTCCGGAAGCGCAGATTGATACCACCCTCAACGCGATGCCTGCCTGGCAGGTGATTAAGGAGCAGGAGCCCGCGCTGCATCAGCGCATCCTCGACCAGATGACCGCCCTGCAAAAAGCCGGCGAGCCGGAGCAGCAGATTATCGACACCATCCAGCCGCAGATCCTTCATTTGCAGATGTCGCGCCTGCAAAACGCCCCGGACGCCAACGTGGTGAACTACATGACCATCAACATGGAGCAGACCGCCGCCATCCAGAAGGTGAGCGACGACGCCTGCTTCCGCTTCCTCTACCCGATGGTGAAGGGCGGCGTGAACCCGATGCGCATGCTGGATAAAGACCTGATGACGCGGCGCATGCAGGCCGACGCCGACATGATGCGCGCGGCCTACGGCAAAAACCGCCACACCGTGACGCAGGCCGAACGCGAGGCGGCTGTCGAGGATGTGCGGCCGGTTATGAAGGCGCTTGCCGATAAGTACGGCGAGGACATCCAGCTGTTGCAGATGCCGGAGAAGGCGGTGGGCAAGGAGAAGCTCTCCTGCGACATGGTGCAGGACATGTGGGCGAAGGTGCTGGCGCTGCCGGAGCAGAAGGCGGCAGGGGTGATTCGTCTTGCAGTGTCTGAGCTGGAGTAACCAGGGGCGCTGGTTTTTTGGGCACTTAGCGCGGGTTTCGCGCGTCGTCGCTTGCATGGCGGCGCGCGACAGGTATAATCCACAACGTTTCCGCATCCCCTTCAGTGCCGAAGTGGCGAAATCGGTAGACGCAGTTGATTCAAAATCAACCGTAGAAATACGTGCCGGTTCGAGTCCGGCCTTCGGCACCATACAAAGCTTTTTTCAGGTCTACTAACGTCTACTTTAGTCCATAAAAACAGTAAGTTAAGCAGGTTTCTGGCTTTTCTTAGTCTGTACACGTCTACTCAATTCCTTGAACATATACCAACTGATGATGGTATAACTGATGGTATTCCCGGTTCGATTGATTTTGGTACCAACACTGGAGGTATCAACTGATGGCTCTCACCGATATCAAAGTTAGGACTACCAAGCCCTCCGACAAACCCTTCAAACTCACAGATGGGCAGGGTATGCACCTGCTGATCAATCCCAATGGTTCAAAATACTGGCGACTCCAATACCGTTTCGGGGGCAAACAGAAAGTTTTAGCATTGGGTGTTTATCCAATGGTCTCTCTTGGTGAAGCCCGCAGGAAGCGAGATGAAGCCAAAAAGTTGGTATCTGATGGCATCGACCCTTCTGAGAAGAAAAAAGCAGATAAGATCGAGCAAAGCGAAGCCTTGACATTCGAGGCTGTCGCAAGGGACTGGCATACTGCTTGTAAAAGGAAATGGTCTGATTCCCACAGCGAGAGAGTTCTAAAAAGCATGGAAGATGGTCTCTTTACTACTATTGGTAAAAGAAAAATATCCGAGCTTAATACCAGAGATCTTCTTGCCCCTATCAAGGCTGTTGAAGCTTCCGGGCGACTGGAAGTTGCTTCCCGACTACAGCAAAGAACGACGGCAGTAATGCGATATGCTGTCCAGAACGGGCTGATAGATTACAACCCTGCTCAGGAGATGGCAGGAGCTATTGCTGTAGCCAAAAGAATCCACAGGCCTGCTTTGCCATTCGAACGATTTTCAGAACTCTTAGAACGAATTGATAACTTCAAAGGTAGGAAACTCACGAAGTTAGCCGTAAAGCTGACATTGCTCATTTTTATCCGTTCCAGTGAACTCCGATTCGCAAGATGGTCGGAGATCGACTTTGAAAATGCGATGTGGACTATCCCTGGAGAACGCGAGCCATTGCCAGGAGTCAAATATTCCCATCGAGGCTCAAAAATGAAGACCCCACACCTCGTGCCGTTAAGTCGTCAGTCCTTAGAACTTCTAAAAGCAATCAGAGAAATCAGCGGTGAATGCGACCTTGTATTCATTGGCGATCATGATTTCAGAAAACCTATGAGCGAAAACACAGTCAACAAGGCACTAAGGTCGATGGGTTATGACACAACTGTTGAGGTATGTGGGCATGGTTTTAGAGCGATGGCTTGTAGTGCTTTGATCGAGTCAGGAAAGTGGTCGAGAGATGCTGTTGAGAGGCAGATGAGCCATCAGGAGCGGAACTCCGTTCGTGCCGCATACATTCATAAAGCTGAGCATTTGGACGAGCGTAGGTTGATGTTGCAGTGGTGGGCTGATTATCTTGATGAAACAACTGAGAGAAGAATTGCACCTTTTGATTTTGATAACTAACTGATTTTAATTAATAAAATGGCGTGCTCAATAAAAAATTGAGGCGTTATTTTTTTATTTTCGATTTATGTGCTATTACGAAGTAAAACTTTTTACAACGGAGTGGCATTAATGAAATCTTGGGTAAAAATGAATAGTTGGACATCAGAAGACACCAAAGCAGTGAAAACATGGTTTGATTTGGATAGATATCGAGAGTTTGAAAACATTTCAATTAATATGCTTTACCATGAAATATGGGCGAGGACATATTTCTTCAAACCAGTAATAGAAGAAGGAATGCATAAAACAGTATTGAAAAATTATATGCAGATATTAGAAGGTAATCCTTTTCTCATCAAAGAGAAAGACTTGAATTATATGGATGCTGAAAATAAACTTTATCAACCGC
>NZ_JADCKV010000050.1:9504-10808 GCF_014982105.1 Enterobacter cloacae complex sp. P18RS
ATACTTTTTTATAACCACGGTAGATCGAATAGCTAATATCAGTTTTGCTTGTATGAAAAAGGCTTTATTCATAAGAGCTAATTCAGAACAATATAAGATTGATTCCACTATTGAGAACGAATACATATCCGAAAAAATCCCTGAACAGTTTCCTACTACAATTATGTTAGAAATCGATCTTGCGGCTGGAAGTGATGATGAGATAGCAGAGGCACTGCGAATATCATTACCACAATGGCGAAAAGTTAAGGGTGTAAAACCTGCACCGCTTGATGCAGTAAGATTTGGTTATGGGACAATAAAAAAGTTAATGAGCTATAGAATAATACCAATGCTTGATTTACTTGCTTGGTCAGAAAGAAAAAAAGTGCATCTGTCAGATGATAGAATATCACGATTGATTTATAGAGATGAAGATGACTATAAGGTAATTAGACAAGGGTATCATATCAGAGATGCAGACCGACCTTTAGCTATGAAAGTAGTAGAAAATGATTTTTTACGCCAATTCTACTTTTTTATAAATAAAAACAGACATATTAAAGAGATGAGCGTTTATGATGTAATGAAAATTACAGACACCGATTGATTATGTTGTAATGGTTGATAAATATATTTTAAGAAAGATTTTACTGGAAATAGACTATTTTAATGATTTGAAATGCAGTAACGATTATGCGAGATATGACAATTTTTTTCACGGTATGATTGTGCTATTATATAACAGTGAATATTATGATGGATTATCCAATGGCGCTAAGTATCGATAATATAAGAGTTTTTTCAAGGGTGTTCAGCCGCCCAGTTTTCGAGGCTTTAGCCAAGGGAAGAGAACCGTCTAATGTCTTGGATTTTGTGTCTTTCTCTGATGAAATGAAGCAGGATGGACAACCATTACATACATTTTTTAGTGAATGTTATAAAGAGTTATCCAGGAATTATAGAAATGAGTATGTTTACAAAACAGAAGTAGCAAATCGAATAGTTTTTGGGAGGCATAGTCCCCGGACCTCATCATTATTAAGTGAGCTTCATGTCGGAAAGTCTATTGTTGATATTGCAATTTTTAACGGAACATCTACAGCGTATGAAATTAAAACGGAATATGACACCCCGCGTAGATTGCAAACTCAAACCCCAGATTATTTAAAAGCATTCGATAAAGTTTATGTGGTTACTCATCCAAATTTATCTGAAAAATATGCTGAGATTGTTCCAGATAAAGTTGGTGTTATTGCATTAAATAATAGAGGTAGCCTTAAGATAGTTAAAAATGCTGAGTCAAACTTAGCTAATGTTGATAT
>NZ_JADCKV010000051.1:0-6693 GCF_014982105.1 Enterobacter cloacae complex sp. P18RS
TCCTAAAATAAAGTTCTGTTTTATTTCTTCGGTATTTACCTTTTCAGAGGGGGTGTTATTATTTTCTGGATTTTTAGGGTTGATATTTTTCACTTGCGTAATATCCTTCATAATATTTCCTTTCCTGACACTATTTCAATTAGTCGTAAATGAATTTATAGCATAATCGCCCAGTTTAACCTAGTCTGCCGCAGACCATGTAAGCATCCTAATAGTCGATAGGATATAGTTCATAGGTCTAACAAATTTTAACCTTATATATCAATTAGTTAATTGACAATGGAAAGTGCTGATGTATCATTCGCTTGTAGTTTCTGATTTCTGTTTGCGTTCATAAAAAATGCACCCATACTTATCTTCACATAAGAAGTTAAATTTTCATCCTCACCCCCACCAGCTCTCATCTTTCTAGGTTGCTCAAGGTATTGAAAGTGGGTGTAGGCTTCCTTGACATCAATGATGTCAAGGATACTGGCCAACGCTTCTTCGAATAAGTCAGTATAGAATCCTTTCGCATTGTGATTGCTGAAGGCATACATCTCATACTATGAGCCACTAACAACTCTTTGAAACCCGTGCGTTTTAACGTCATGTTAGCTTCTTAGCTTCTTAGCTGTTTGCCGGTGCAAGCTGCATATGAGAATCAGAAAGCATTATTGATTTTCATAGGATAAGCAGCATCATTTTTCGGAATCGCCATTCAGATGCTAACATCTTGTAACATATTTATTAAATGGTGTATCCTCATTTCTATAGGAAAAATCCGCTTTAAAGCGGTTGCTGATTGTGATTATTAGTTTTGTGAGGCAATGGCAATGTGCGAAAGGACGTTAAAAAAAGATGTTTATTCTGAATGGGTTATACGCAATAGCCTGTACTGGATGACTTCGCTTACTCAGTGGAAACTTTGTGAAGATATATCCTCCTGGACAATCTCTTTTGAAAACGATGGTCCCGAATGCCTCTATGAATTCGAGAGGCTGCTGAATGATTATGCTTTGCGAGAAAAACTACAGCATAAAACGGGGGCGTTGAGAGATTCTATTGTCCATAAAGTGCTTCGCAGTGTCGATGAAAGGCTTTCGTGATGGAATTGATGCCATTCAATTTTGACAGATTGCCTAATGGACAGGTGTTTATAAGCAACCTCGCTGGTTTTCATCACTTCATTGATGAGCAAGAGCTGCTTGATCTTTCTGATGAGCAAATCAGTGCGGAACAATCAAACGCACTTGAAAGCAAGCTGTTCATAACCAACGAAAGCTCATCAGCTATTGCTCCCTATGCTTTAAGTTCTGCTTTTGCAAAACGATTGATGAATGAACTGGCCATCAGGCCAATTTTCATGATTGTGCCCACATTACGTTGCGACCATACCTGCAAGTATTGTCAGGTCAGTCGAGCTTCAGTGAACGCCTCTGGTTATGATTTAGATCCCGCTCTCATCCCTGATATCATTTCTACTATCAAAAAACTATCAACTCCACCTTACAAGATAGAGATACAGGGTGGAGAGCCACTCTTGCGGTTCGATTTAATTCAGTCTATCTATGAGCAATGTGCTGAAACGCTGGGAAGCACCGATTTTGAGATGGTGGTAGCATCAAGCCTGTCTGTCTTGAATGAGGATATGCTTGAATGGTCGAGAGATAGGAACATAACGTTCTCTGTTTCGCTTGATGGTGAGGAAGTTGTTCACAACAGTAATCGAATTCTTGGTCATGGGCTTGCGTACAGTAGAACAGTGTCAGGGGTAGAGGCTATCAAACGGTCTTTAGGCGCTGGTCGCGTTGCAACGGTTACTACAGTTACTAAAGATCTCATTAGGCATCCTGAATCGATTGTCAAGGCTCACTTGTCTCTTGGCATCAAGGACATGTTTATCCGACCTGTCAGTCCCTATGGGTTTGCACAAAAAGCATCGTTCACATTTTCTATGGAGGAATACTTCAGTTTCTATGCCTCGTTGATAGATGAAATTCTCAAGATGAATAATGAAGGGATAAGGGTTGTGGAACATTCGGCCTCCATTCATCTGAAAAGGATCTTCAATCCCGGCTTTAGTGGTTATGCGGATTTAAAGTCGCCAAGCGGGGTCGTGCTTAACAGTATTCTTTTCAATTATGACGGTCGAGTATATGGTAGCGATGAGAGCCGTATGTTGCAGAAGGTGAACCCTGAAACGGAGTTCAGTGCGGGTGAGGTTAAAACGCTATCATTTTCTAAGAGTCCTTATTATAACGCAGTGTTGAGTTCATCGTTCAATTGTGCTCTGCCGGGTTGTGATACATGTGCATATCAACCATTTTGCGGTGCAGATCCATGCCAGAACATAAGTGTACAGGGTGAGCCTGTCGGTGATAGGAGTCGTTCAACGTTTTGTCAGTATCACAAGGGGATGTTCAGGTATCTGATGAACTGCATCTCAGAAGGTGGTCCGAAGGCTGAGATGCTAAAAGGATGGGCATATGTCTGAGGTTATCAGGAACGATATCTTTCATTTTGCTTCAAAAAAGAATGTGCCCACAGGGTTCTATCGGTTATGCAAACAAAAACCAGTGAACCCTTTATTCTTTTTGCCCAATTTGCTGGTAGTTGCTGAAAGCAATAATGATGCCATTCTACCATGCTTTGATTACTCTGTTATTAGCACTGAATTATTTGAGTCAATTGAAGATGGAGATATTGGGGTAATTAACAATGGCAATATGATCCGCGTTATTCTGTCCCGCAGAGCCAATCATAATACTGTCTTAGTAACGGAACGCTGCAATAACTTGTGTCTCTTTTGTTCGCAGCCACCAAAGAAATCAAAT
Source organism: Enterobacter cloacae complex sp. P18RS (assembly GCF_014982105.1). Lineage (NCBI taxonomy): Bacteria > Pseudomonadati > Pseudomonadota > Gammaproteobacteria > Enterobacterales > Enterobacteriaceae > Enterobacter > Enterobacter cloacae complex sp. P18RS. The sequence goes on from NZ_JADCKV010000051.1 coordinate 2,817, forward strand.
GATGACTGGCTACTTACCCAATCAGCTCTTGCTATCGCTTCATTTGGGTTGAATGGAGTAGTTGGGGTCAGCGGTGGTGAACCTTTGCTGTATGGAGATGATTTCCTTAACTTCATTGATTTTATCATCGAGAATTCACCAGATACTGCTTTGCATGTTTTAACAAATGGACGCAAATTTGCTGATACCAACTTTACTCATGAAATGGCAAAGCGAAGTAAAAAGATAAAAATCACCTTTGGTATACCGCTCTACTCATCAAGACCACTTGTGCATGATCATTTGGTAGGAAGTGATGGCGCATTTAATGAAACGGTTAAGGGGTTAATCAATGCAGGGAACTCAGGGATTAATATCGAACTTAGAGTTATTCCGACACTGGCTAACTATACGGAATTGGATGACATCGTAGAGTTCGTTGGCCGTGTTTTCTCCAACATCAATCAGATTTCCCTTATGGGGTTGGAATCTATCGGTTGGGCGCGAAAAAACTGGTCAACAATCTTCATTGAACACAGCAGCTATAGTGAGAAAATAACCTCCGCTATAGACGCTGCACACAGGTCAGGTATACCTCTAACAATTTTTAATTATCCTTTGTGTCATCTTCCTGAAAGAGCCTGGGAGCTTGCTGCTCAGTCGATCTCTGATTGGAAAAATTACTATCCTAAAGAATGTGATGAATGCACTCAGAAGTCTTCCTGTGCTGGTTATTTCAGTTCTTCAACGGGCCGTTTTCATCAACCACCGAGACCAATTTTATGAAAAAATTTAATTTTGCTGCTCTACTTCCGGGGTTTTTGGCACTCAATAATTCTGTATGGGCAAGTGATTCATCTACCGGAGCAAGTGATTTGCCTGGTATGACTCTTAATGAACATGATTTAGTGATAGCCCCACTTAACACCGAAGTTCCATTCTACATTGCAGGGCATCGCAGTCATAGCTCCCATCGGAGCCATAGTTCTCACCGTTCATCATCAGGTGGCGGGTACTATGGTGGCAGCACTCCCTATTATCCAAAAACATACAGCTCACCAAGTTCATCTGGGTCTTCAAGTTCAGGAACAAGTTCCTCATCGTCCTCTTCCTCTGTGCGTTCGCTTCGTTCTAACGACAATATTAACTCTACTACTACGAATTCAGTTGGGACTACAGAAGCTAACCGTGCAAGTAATGGGCTTACTTCTGCTACAGAGAAGCGTAAGCGCTTAATCATGCGTGTTCAGTTCGCATTACTGGACAAGGGATTTTACAATGGGAATATTGACGGCATAATGGGACCATCTACGAGGCAGTCTGTGAAAAATTACCGTATTGCGAACGGATTACCTATTCCTGCAACTGAAACACTCGACACTCAACTTTTGAATTCTTTAAATATTTTGGCTCGTTAAATCTCTATGGAGCATAAAATGAAAAGTAATAATTTGGCTTTACCGTTTTTGGCTCGATTCGCTACCGAGAGAACAGAGGGGGAAAACATTCCCGGTTGGTACTCGTATGAGCAAGATCTTTGGGTAGTTGAAGAGGACAGTAAAGAAATCCCAATAATCTCTAAATATACTCTTACACAGACAGTAACTAAAACTAAAGTAAGGCAAGAAAGCGATGATGATTCATCAGTTTCTATGCTTGAATTAACCACTAAAACAGAGGCTCAATTAGAAAGGGATGATTCCGATTTAAGTATGAACCACCTATTAGAGTTAATGACCAAAACAGATACAATTCAAGAACGAGACGATGATAACTGGTGTGCAGGAAATATTCTGGAGTTATCTATTAAAACGTTTGTTTCAGTAGAAAGAGATGAGGATTTCTCTATGCATACTTATGATCACCAAAGGGAAGGTTTAATTTAATGATATTGTTGGTGACTAATAAGCGCGATATAACTATGGATTATATCGTGGTTGAGTTAAAAAAACGAGGCATCAAGTACTTCCGTCTTAATACAGAAGACTTGCCAAGATCATACTGTTCTATGTCAGATTCATCATTTATGGATTGGAGTATATCTATTAATGGAAATACAATAAAAGGTATCGATGTTAAAGCCGCCTACTTTCGTAGACCTGGGAATCCCGAAGTTCCTGCCTCAATAACTGATCCTGGTATTGCTGATTACATTCAGGGAGAATGGAATAGTTTCCTTAAGAGTCTTTATTCGCGACTTGATTCTTTTTGGTTTTGCTCGCCTACTAATATAATTTTAGCTGAAGATAAACCAAAGCAACTGGTCGTTGCCAAACGTTTGGGTTTTAATATTCCAGAGTCAACCATCACTAATTCATTTGAAGAAATAAAAAGTTGTAGCAATAGCTTTCAAATGATTGCTAAGCCTTTACGATAAGCTCTATTTATAAATAATGATGCTGAAAGTATCATTTTTACCAACAGATTAGGTCAACTAGATGAGACCGATTCGAGTTCACTTTCTTTGGTACCTATTATAGTTCAGCATGAGATAATAAAAAAGTTTGATGTTAGAGTAACAGTAGTTGGGAAAAGAGTTTTTTCTGTTGCAATTTACTCCCAAAGCCATAAAGAAACAGAGGTAGACTGGCGCAAGGGGTCTCGAATTGACTTAAAACATAAACCTTTAGAGCTACCTACATCATTGAGTTCTAAGTGTATAGATCTAGTCGAATCACTTAATCTTCGATTTGGGGCAATAGATTTTATTTGCGACGAAGATGATGTTTTTTGGTTTTTAGAAATTAATCCTAACGGTCAATGGGCATGGATAGAAAACCAGACAGGTCTTCCTATTGCTAGTTCTATAGTCGATGAACTTATGAGGATCGGTAGATATGAGTTTTGAAGATATCAGAGAATTCTTTTGGCCAGTTTTAGTTGAACTGAATAGTGAAGAAATAAGACAAGATCAAGAAAAGCTGGATAATGATATCTTAATTATTAAAAATACTGACTGGACAAATGAAAGTGAACTAGCCCTTGATGAGGCAAAAAAACTCAATGAATTAGAAAATCAAAGAAGAGTAGGAGCTGAGAGTAAAGCTGCAATATATTTAACAGCTATTACTGCTCTTGCTCCTGTATTAGTCTCGTTAGTTCCCGGTATTATTAGTAGTGGTGGAAATAATGCCTTTGTGGATTTTTTGTCATTTGCAATTTTTGTGTATGCACTTTCTAATTTGCTTAGAGCTGCATTATGGGCTTTTAATACCTTAAAAGTTTCAGCTTCCAATAGAATCGACACGATAGATTTAGTTAGAATTTGGGGGGGAGCCGGAGATGCATACAAAAAAAATTTAATTGTTGAAAATCTTTGTGCTGTTCGAAAAAATAGAGATGGAGTAAATCGTAAGGTAACATGTATTAAAATGACGCATGAACTTCTCCTTAGAACATTTCTTGCGTTTGTTTTACTCTTATTGTTACAAACATCGATGTCATTTATTCCTAATATCAGCATTGCCAATCAGGTCTCTTCAACTACATGTAATGATAAACAGGATATTGTTCAACATCCTGTTAATATTTATAGAATATAGTAAAATTGAACGATACGAATCTAAATGCTGAATCTATCAATAGAAATAGAGAGGGCTAGAAACCCTCTCATTCCTTACCGAAAATGAGAGAATGCCCCATCACTTCCTTTTGGTGCAAACCAGAATACTCTTTTTATCCCTCGTGTTATAGCTACATATGCCAAACGATATGACTCATCGATCATAGCTTGATCATAACTATATTTGAAGTAGGGAATCTATTTATAAACTTCATTTCTTAAAATGTGTCCTATATGAGCTTTGCTATCATCAAAGATCACACATACTTCCCCCTGCAAACCTTTAGCTTTATGGATCGTTAAAAAATTTATTCCTTTAATACTGCCATATCTTTC
>NZ_JADCKV010000052.1:0-6585 GCF_014982105.1 Enterobacter cloacae complex sp. P18RS
ACCGTCAGCTGGTACACCGCATAGCGGGTGCCCGTCAGCTCCACGGCGCTCACCGCCACGCGCGTCACCTTGCCGTTGATATAGCGGGGGGTAAGCAGGTTCTGCGTGGGGATAGTCACCGTGACCGGCTGGCCCAGCAGCCTGCTGCGGTCAATGCGCGCGTCCGTGCCGAGAAGGGTCAGCGTCAGCGCGAACGACTCGGACATGGCCTCGCGGCCGGAGAGTTTCCAGAAGAGCAGCCCCTCAACCGGGAGCTGAACGGTAATTCGGTTGAGCATAATCTTTATTCCACTATGGACTCATCTCAGTGTTCATTGAGATATTTTTTATTAAATATCGTGCTTATTTAAGCCATAAACCTGAAAACATAAGGACGCTACCCAGGGAAACCAGGCATTTAGCAACGATAAGTAAGCCAGGCGCAACGACGGGTGTTATAGACGATATTGCTTCATAATTTTTAGCATTGTATTTTTTGTGCCTCCCTATAATCCCGGAAAAGATCGTGCAGAGCAGCACAACGGTAACTTTTAGTCCCCATACGCAGAGCAAAGACATGGAAAAGATAATCGAATACTGTTTCGCCGTGGCGACGGAGAACAATGACATTGACAGAGCTAACCATTTCAACGTAAAACCAATAACAACCGTAGCCACCAGCACCAGAACAAACATCAACCCGGCCAGGAACCATTGTTTTTTATTGAACAGATCTTTTCCATTCCAGATATGAACCAAAGTGATAAGAATGAAAAATATACAACCAATCCATTTCACCATTCATTCTCCACTCTTATTGTTCGTCACCATACAAACAATAAAATAAAATCAGCCGGAGCCATGACATTCACATCTTATCAGATATTAAAACGAAAACCCTTGATCACTTGCGATATCTTTTTTGTCTTTTCAAATATTCCAAATCTTGTTCATGCGGAAGAATAATCTTTAATCCTTGTCCCATCTGCGAAGCTATATAGTTAGCATTAGATAAATGTTCAGCAAGCTCGGCATCTGTTGTATCAAATTCTTTGGACGCGAGTACTCCAAGATTCAATGCATGTAATTTACTTTTATCTTTTTCAGCACCGATTAAGAGCGATTTAATATAATCCAACTGGCACTTCACCATAACATATAATGAAAAATCAGGTTTTATTTCCAATCGTTGATTGGTTATATCAATGGCATCATTAATGTAATCCAGACCAGTATAGTTTTCTTTATTCATGTGCAATCTTACACCGATTTTTATCTTGAAAAATACGCTATCCTTCCACCTTATTTGCTGGCAAGCTCGTTTTTTGACCGACCCAATGTCAGATTCAGGAAAACAACATCACCTAAGTATTTTAACAATACTTTCAAATTAGCATGTAAATCAATCAACATCCCCATCATGAAAATATATTTAACATTAAACCTTAAAATTCATTAGGGTATTTCACCTTGAGATTTTGTTGCTTTATTTTGTAATTGGCGTCAACCTCATGCGGCAGCCTAACCTTTAACCCTCGGCGGATTTGATCCACAATAAACCAGGCATCCGACAACCTTTCAAAAAACAACTCATCACAATTATCAAACTCCTTCACTGCATACATACCGAAAGTCATTTTCCATAATTTCGCCTTGTCCTTTTCCTTGCCTTCGATTAAATCCCGTAGAAATAATAATTGTTGTACAATAGAGTCGTACATTTGTAAAAGAGGGGCATGGGGATTGAGATTTTTTACCTCAGCATATCTCTTTTTTGCTAATATTAATGCTTTATCAACATAATTTAGAGCTGTCATTTCATTCATTATATGGAGGAAAAATATCACGCTTAGTGGTAAACCATTATGTCCCACCACCTTCTGTCTGGAAAGGTTTGTCTGGTACAGACCAGGTGTCCAAGGCTGGTGTGGCACTACTTCGAAGCATTTCTACTTTTTGTTGCGCCTGATAAGCTTTTACTTCTTTAGGAACAATTAACCCCGTATCCCTGACCTGTCCTTCTGGGTTAATGCCAAGTTTTATGGCAGGGGTCGATTCGTCAAGTGAATACCAGTTTCCTTGCCAATTACCTGGGGATTGATTCTGATAGGCTATTTTATCTTTATTGATTGTTTCAATTGTCACACTCTGCTCAAGATCTATACCGGTGCGATAAGCTGGTATTTTACTTACTTCAACAACCTGAGAACGCATAAAATCATCAACAATTTTTTGATTTGCACGGATATTAATATCTCTATTAAGATCGCCCGTACGTCCAAATGGTACGACACTGACGCCGGGATAACGGTGAAATCGGTGCGGTGAATGGTTTCCCCCTCACCGCTCGCATAGCGGTTCTCCTCGAAGTGGTAGCCCGCCGCCGTGGCCTTTCTCCACAAAGCGGCCCGGCCAGTCGTACACGTCGATGCCGCCCGGTTTCGGGGACGCCGGGTTCTGCTGCGCCTGGAAAAGCCACGTGTTCGGCTAACAAAACATTAGGTACAGACATAGAAAGAGGCACGGTACAATACCCGTGCCCGATGACTAATATAATTATAAAAAATTATCCTATGGAGCTCTATCGAACAGTTCACCTGCCATTTTGGCGATACGTTCGTGCTGTACGAGTTTGCTTTTCCACTCCTGCGGAATACCGGAATAACCATATAATGCTCCTGCGATTTGTCCCGCTGTCGCCGCAACGCTGTCAGCATCATCAGCAAGATTGGCGGCCAGCAGAATCGCATCCCGAAAGTTATCAGTATTCCATACGGACCACATCGCGGCCTCAAGCGTATCGATAACATAACCACTTGAACGAATCTGATCGCGAGTTTTTTGCTTATATTCACCCACGTTGATAATCATTACACGTGGCTGTAGCGGCATGACGTGAGGAGAAAAAACAAAATCCTTATTGCTACCGTTAATCATATGCACAAGTAAATAACTTAAATACTGTGTGCTATTTATTGCTTCCGCGGCTCCGTGCGTTGCTATACTTTGTTTTTTAGCCTCATAAAACGCTTTACTTAATGACTTTCTAAAAAAAATAGAGACAGGTGCTTGTCTGATAATGGAAGCATTACCTGCAGTTTCTGGCGCAGTATTACCGCTCCATCCAGGACCAACAGTTAAATATTGCTCTAAAGCATACCGAGTTGTATTGCCTATATCAAAACAGACGCCATTTGAACTATTATAACCATGCTGATACCATTCCAGTAGTTTATTCCTGAAGCATATAGTATCAGCATCACCTTTCTCAAGAAGCGTTTCCGCAAGACATAATGCCATGGATGTATCATCCGTCCATTCACCTGCGCGGAGTCGAAATGGCCCACCACCTGTCATATCTTTGACATGTGCTTTGTCACGAGGTAAAAATTCGAGCGTCGTACCAATAGCATCTCCAACAGCAAGACCTATAAGCGCACCGACAGCACGATCGCGTGATTCCGCGAGTGAGATGTTACATTGTGGTGTTAAGTCCCATTGTTCTTGTACATTACTATTCGAGGATGATTCTAAGGGCTTATTATCATAAGTATACTGCATCCTTCGCTGAACCAAAGGGCTGCTAACGGGTAAGTATTGTCGATATTTGTCCACATACTTTAGTAACGTTTTTAAATCACTGTGCAGATCGATCATTATAATTCCTTATATGTAAGCGCGGTTTTACCACCAGCATCAACACGCTCAACAACTTCAAATTTGGTACCTGGTTTGAAAAGCACTTCAGTTTCAGTTCCTTTATATTCAGAAAGAAAATCAATAGGCTTACCCGTTTTACCATTTATCGTAATGGTGGTATCTCCTGAAAAAGGAACTTTCTGATCGGTGCTCATAAATGCTGGGTCAGAAACAATACTACCCACCTGATTTTCCATTAGTACGTTTTCAGGTAACGTCGCGCCTCGATATGTTAACCCCTCATAGGAAGGAAGCTTATCAAGAGCGCTAGTAGCGTGACCCGCAAAAGCTTGAATTTCTGGTGTAAGTTCAGTCTGGCCTCTTAGCGCATTGTTAACCATCGGATAGCCTTCATTCGTAGTATAACCGTAAAGAGCCCCTACCTCATCATCGGTTAGCAGAGAGGAGAGTCGTTTATCCCCTTGTTCAGCAAGTTGTCTTCCCTTCGTTACCCATGTATTCGCCAGGTCTTTACCTACAGCCTCGGATAAACTCATCTTCGGTTTATTTAAAGCTGTAGCGCCTAATGGACTTGCTTCGACAGGTCTAACTGCCGGTATTTTACCAGCCCGCCACGCATCAAACCGTGCCCCGCCTTTAATGCCAGCCCCGCCGCCGATAACAGAGCCGATCAGCATCCCCCATTTCTGACCGTCGCTACCTTCGCCAAACAGCATTCCCCCCGCATAGCTACCAACAGTGCCACCGCCCATCGCACCGAGGGTACTCAGAAGTGCGATTGCCGGACTGGCCAGCACCGCCATCGCTCCGGCACCAACGGCGAGCATCGTCCAGTTTACCCATTCAGGGATTTCAGGACTTATTTCATCGGTCTGAACTTTGCTTCCACCAATAATAACATTACGCGATCCCTGACTAATCTCGGCGCTGCAAGTCAACTTATCGCCAATGCGGGAGGCGGGAAAGTTGTTGATGTAAACTTTTATCGATCCTTCCGCAACCCGTTGCAGGCTACCGCTGTGCTCATCACACTCTCCGGCTGACAGATGCGCGCGGATAGCCTTTCGGCTGTTGATAAAGACATTGGGTGAACCTTCTTTTAGCGTACCGGTAGTATGGCGTGGAGCCCATGACATACTGCCGAGGAGCTCACCCAACCCACCCGCAGCACATGCCCCAGCCGCAACGGCAGAAACAGCAACCAGCGCGGTCCCTCCGGTCACGACAACGGCAGCTGCGCCCAGAATTGCCCCACCAACCAATCCTGCGATCATCCAACCTTTTGAGGCTGTATGAGCAATCTCATCATCTACGCGTGCGGCCAGACATTCTGACATAACTATTCGGCTCGCTGTGCCATCAGATACCCACGTATCCGATCGGGTGTATTAAGTTGGTCAGAACCAGAGACCTGGCGGCATACGGAAAGCTGTGAATGTAAGTGATGTGACTCGTCTGCGAAAGTAGTCCACAGCGCGTAACGAAGGGGTTGGCTGCCCGGAACGGGTGCAATACTGAGCGGTTTACCCTGTTTTTCAAAAAGCAAATACTGCCCCTCTTTCGCCCGCTGAAGCGAAAGATGTCCATAAAGTTCCTGAATGTTTTCAAAAACACTAAGTACCTTACTCTCAACATCAAGCGCAAAAAATGGCCCCAGGCTGTCGGCAGCGAGCATTTCTTTAGTTTCGGTCAGAGCTGGTTTGTGGAATTTAATACTGCGAATAATTTCCCGGTATTGATTATGATAATAATCGCTAAATTCGCCCGGACATGTGCCAATATAACACACCAGCTTTTGTCCGCCAGGATGGTCACCGAGCAAAATCACCGTCTGCTTCTGAAAGATGGCTGAGTTATCATTTTTAAATTGATAAAAAAGCTCTACCGCCGGGTGACCATCAACAGAAGTCATCTGAGAGGATTCAAGACGAAAATCGGGCACCGTGATTTCCAGCTCTCGTACCAGGCGAGTTGCCGCATCATGAACTTTATCTTCATGTTTAGCACTCGCACGAGAAACAACAAAAGTAAACTCGCTTGCTCCATTATCACTCAGGGTAAATAAATTCATTGTTCTGTCTTTAAATACATCGGGTAAGGCGAGAGTTGCTTCCTGAAGAATATATTCGGCCATTCTGATCACTCTTACTTATTGGCATTAATTACAAAAAAACCATCTACTTCCTGCTGGATTTCACCCTGAAGGGATGCGCCAGGCGGAACGATGACGTTTCGTCCATCATCAGGGTTCAGGTGCAACTCGCCGGAAAGTGTATTAATTTGTGCAGTCTGTTTTGCAGTAAAGTTAAAGTTATTACCAATGATATGAACGCTACCGTCTTTGGATAGCTCAAGGGCGCTCTCACCACATTCCAGTCTCAGTGTATTCCCTGCGGAAAGTATAAAGTTGTTAACGACTTTATCGGTTCGACTCTTACCCGTCAGGCATATCACATCGCCTTTAATCCCTGATTTCTGGTTTTTCGCTACCCGTAACGTTTCATCTTCACCAACAAACTGGGTACGATTTTTTTCAGTAGAATGCGACTCGTCGTTTTTGACGTTAATATCCAGATTCCGCTCGGCCTGGATCCACACCTGCTCTGCGCCCGCCTTGTCCTCAAAGCGCAGGGCGTTGGCGTTGTCCACGGAACCGTCCTTGGTGCGGCTCATAAAGCCCATCTGCGTCGCGGCAGCCGGCAGCGCCCACGGCGGCATGCTGGCTTCGTTATACACGCGACCAGTGATAATCGGACGGTCCGGGTCGCCGTTGATAAAGTCCACCACCACCTCATCGCCGACGCGCGGGATCTGCACCCCGCCGTAGCCCTGGCCCGCCCAGGCGCTCGACACGCGCACCCAGCAGGAGCTGGTGTCATCGCCCTTCGCCAGGCGGTCCCAGTGGAACTTCACCTTCACGCGGCCATATTTGTCCGTCCAGATACT
>NZ_JADCKV010000053.1:0-1051 GCF_014982105.1 Enterobacter cloacae complex sp. P18RS
GCGCTCGACACGCGCACCCAGCAGGAGCTGGTGTCATCGCCTTTCGCCAGACGGTCCCAGTGGAACTTCACCTTCACCCGGCCGTATTTGTCCGTCCAGATACTCTCGCCCTGCGGCCCGACCACTTTCGCCGTCTGCGGGCCGTAGGTGCGCGGCCACGCCGTGCTCTGCGCCGGACGGTAGGACACCGACGCCGGGATAACGGTGAAATCGGTGCGGTGAATGGTTTCCCCCTCACCGCTCGCGTAGCGGTTCTCCTCGAAGTGGTAACCCGCCGCCGTCACCAGATACTCGCCGTTGTCACTGAAGAACGGCGCGTTGGTCAGGGTAAAGATGTGGCCCGGCGCAATGCCCGCCGCCGTGGCCGTCGCCTGAATCTGCTGATGCTCCACCTGCCAGCGCTCCTGACGGATGCGGGCGTAGAACTCCGCATGCCCTGTCTCCACAAAGCGGCCCGGCCAGTCGTACACGTCGATGCTGCCCGGTTTCGGTGACGCCGGGTTCTGCTGCGCCTGGAACAGCCACGCGTTCGGCTTGCGGAAGTCATAGTCGTCGAGGCTGTAAATTCCCGGCGTGACGCTGTCCTCCAGCGCCCACTGGCTGATGCCCTCTTCATCCGTACTGCCGCCGGACGGCGTCTGATGGTAAGGAATGACCTCATAGCCGCTGAACGGCTGGTGCTGGGTCGCGGCGTCGGTCAGTACCAGGGTATGCTTGTCCGCCTCGTGGCTGAAGTAGTACGCAATCCCCTCCAGCTCCATCAGGCGGCTGATAAAGTCCAGGCTCGATTCCTGATACTGCACGCAGTAGTCCCACACCCGGTAGCTGCCGGTAAGTTTGTCTTCGAGGTTAACCTGATGCTCACCCAGCAGGGTTTTGACAATCTGCGGTACCGTCTGGCCCTGGAAGATACGCAGGTTACGGTCGCGTTTCATCGGCCATAGGTCCGGCTCCACCGTCAGCTGGTACACCGCATAGCGGGTGCCCGTCAGCTCCACGGCGCTCACCGCCACGCGCGTCACCTTGCCGTTGATATAGCGGGGGGTAATAA
>NZ_JADCKV010000054.1:0-214 GCF_014982105.1 Enterobacter cloacae complex sp. P18RS
CGCTTGGCGGTGCCGATGAAGTCCTCGCGCAGATGTGGCAGCTTGCCACCTTCGATGCAAACCAGCTATCGCAGTATCGCCGCGGCGCGTGTCGTTACTGCTGGGGCTTCGGTCACCAGAAAAAGTCGCGCGATATGGAGGAATTCGAAGACAAGCTCGCTGAGTCTGTAGCGAAAAAAGCTAAAGAGCCAAATGATAGGCGCGGCTATGACTA
>NZ_JADCKV010000055.1:0-237 GCF_014982105.1 Enterobacter cloacae complex sp. P18RS
ACTTTCATATTATAGTCATATAAATAAACTGGATGATGATTTGATCAACAAAGAGCGTATGAAAAATGTATGTTCTTCATTGATTAACTTTATAGTCAGTAATGGTAGCCGAACAGAGAAAGTCTATGCTAATGAGAAAAGGAAATATGATGCTTCGACCCTAAAAAGATCGTTATCCATCAAAGAGAAGAAAAGAAAATATGGATTGTAATTATTTTAAAAGCCCGTAGTAGGAAT
>NZ_JADCKV010000055.1:328-3145 GCF_014982105.1 Enterobacter cloacae complex sp. P18RS
ATACAAACGAAGCTTCCGATCCTTGATAGGAAATATGTGAGCCACATATACTTGTGCTCATCCCACACATATCCATCTTTAAAGCCCCAAGGCAATGTGAGAAATGAAATAAGTGCAGCAGCACAAAGTAAAATGAAAACAATAGAGAATAGTTTCGAAACAGGCATTGCTCTGTAATACGATGCTGTAGAAGCATTATGGAACAGCATTGTCAGAAAAGCGGGGATGACAACTTTTTTCCTGTTTAAGTTTACTTCATGTTCTCCCGTGTTCTTATTAACGATAAGTGCATCTTTATACACGTTATACGAACCATCCTCACTATACTGGTGCAGCTCGTATTTATAAATAGTGTGTGAACTTCTGAAGGGGATACCATAGTCGGAAATCTGCTTCTCATCCCCAGCGTCGGTTTTTACCCAGATCTGATTATTGCTTGGGTTGGAATTAATTACAGTGCCAGAGAAAGTCTTAACAAACGTGTAAGTTTCACCAAACAGATCAAACGTTGGGGCTGTAATCTCTGCTTTCCGACGATCAGAAAGACCAACGTTGACTTCTTCATTGCGGCGTTTCGTGGTGGAGATGCTCATACAAGTTCCTTTGTGTTAGATGTTAAATTCATATTCGATGTATGAAGAAATCAGGGACTACAGATGAGATGGTATCTGCCATTTCAAAACCTGCATGTTAGTTGAATACGTAAATAGGCTAGTTAAATCAGTCTGTTATATTCTTTGGTGTGAAATCACATTTTGACTGGGTTTACAGGAAAGGCAAATCACTTGTACCGATCGATTAAAGATTAATGATAGATGCAGGCTATCAACAAAAGAATATCGATCGGTATAAACGATCAAATTATTGACCTGTATCTATCAAAAAGGCTTGACAGCCTTACATCGAAAGCGAAGCTCTTCTGGATTGAGGTGCTGATTCAATGAGATTTTTTTGGGGGAGAGGCGTAATCTCTACCATTCTCACGCTAGTGATGGTTTTGTGTTTTTGAGGGCGTTTAAGGGTTGGGATTTTGAGGTTTTTGAAGATGGTAATAATGGTATTGAGATAGGGGATGGTCTCTAACCATCTGAACGTTGAAGCCTTATAGCTTCGCTTGGGCGCTACTTTTAACGTTTCGGTTGCTATCGCTTCTTTGTTAGTTGCAACAGCTTCTGGGAGAAGCGCTTCGACAGAAGCGATAGAGTATTCGTCCTGACCAGCAGCTCGTTTATCGAGGATAAGTGCTTCTATGGGGCGGTTAACGTATTCTGTCGTGGTTTCAGGAGCATCTATAGTTATGACCATATCATGAGTTGCACTAACAGATGTTTCTCTGACAGATGATTTCAGTTTAAACAGGAAAGTATTATCACGTTCCTGTTGGTAGTCGATTCTGCTTTGCAAGGCAGACCAGGAATACCCTTTTCCCAATTGAGATGCTTTGAAAGCAATCCCGTTGTATTCGAATGAGAAGCCGTTCATGCGTCCAGTAGAGGCAATGTTAGGGATTGGCCTGATATTTTGTGCCACAAGCTGTTGCACGAAGTCGGTAATCGATTGCCTGGTATCAAGCAGTTCGTTAAGGGCGTTTTGGATGAATCCTTTTGGGCATAGCTCACCAGTTCTCTTTTCTATCATCATCTCATTACGGGATTTTTTGAGCTTCGGTGTAGGTGAGGGCGCTGCTGGAGAAGCTTTCGGTCCTTTGGTTCTTGTTAGCTGGTAGTCTTGTTCAAGATCCTGGATGATACGGGTGCTGATAAGGTTCTCATTTTTACCTAAGTAGAGCTTCCCCGAACTGAGTTCGATGCGACTGGCGATGATATGGATGTGCTGGCCGGCCGCATCATCATGGAGGACATAGCATCTGAGGTGCGTTTCAGAGAAGCCCATTCGGGACATGTAATCATCAGCAATCTCTGACCACTGAGCATCTGTCAGCGCTTCGTTTTTCGGCAAGCGAAGCGAATTGTGCCAGACGGGTTTAGCAAGATCCGGGCGAAGCGCTTTAGTCGCATTGAATTCTGCAATCAACTCTCCGGCATTGCTTCCATCCATATTGCCACCAATAACTGATGGGGGGGGTTTATGATGCGAAGCTGGCCTCAATGCATAAAACACTACGCCAGCGAAGTTCTTACCTCGCTTTATCTTCTGCATCCCCTTCATGGGAAGCTCTCCACAGGTCAGCGGTAATTAAATGCAAGCGAAGCTCTGAGACCTGGCGCTTTACGGCGAAGAGTTCAGTTTGCGTCAGAGGGCTTTCATAGCTCTTGCTATCAAGATGAGCCACAAGCTTGTTTAGCTTCTGCGAAATCTCACCAAGGGTTTTCCAGGCTTCAAAATTGATGGCTGGAACGACAGCTGGGAGTTTATTAAGCAAAGATAAGCGAAGCCACTCGCCTTTACGATGACGACCTCGTTTCTCATTGAGAAGCGTTAGCTCTTCATTATTTAATCTGACACTGACGCAATGAGAACGAAGCTGGTTGTATGAGAGCTTCGCTTCGTTAACGCTTCCATTACGGGAATGCTTACTTACAACGATCTTATTAAAAGTATCACTTTCGACCATATGAACTCCTTTTCATATAATTAAATAAAAGCATATTCCTTATGCTTAATTTATTTATATGATAGATTCGGATAATGTCAATGTAGTGTCTTGATTTTGCTTTTGATTTTTTTCAACCGAAGGGCGAAAAAAACAAGGGGAACTCGAAGAAGCAGCGTAGCGCTTCGATGAGTTAGCCCTTGCTTTTAATTAGTATCCGAAAAGTTATTTAACTTCAAAAAATATAACTAACAATCATAAAC
>NZ_JADCKV010000056.1:0-1320 GCF_014982105.1 Enterobacter cloacae complex sp. P18RS
TCTTAATATCGGGTATGGATACTATTTACTAGCCGTACCTGTTTATTTGACGTCAAATAAAATTTTTCAAGCCATTAATATAAATACCAATTAAACAAGATTCATTGTAAAAAATTTGAATTATTTTGAATAGGAATATATTTAATAAGTGAGAGTGATATTAATTTGTTAAGTTTGAGGTGAAAATGGGATATAAAGTAAAGAAATTCATCATGAGTAGTGGAGAGCGAGGATGCCTGATCCTTGATAAAAAAAGTAATCTACCAACTTACTATCAAAATCTATTTCATACTACAGACATAAGAAATAGAGGCGCAACAGCCTCAACGATGGAAATAGTTGCAACTAACTTACTAATTTTCAGTAATTTCTTGGATGGTAGGGGAATTGATATAATTGAGAGAGTTGAACTTAAAAAATATCTCAGCGTTGCAGAAATAGATGATCTGGTAAGATATGCGAAACAAAGATTCGACAGACAAAAAATCATAAATATAAAATCGACAAATTATAGGTTTATTGCGAAGAGAACCTTTAGTTATAGAATACACGTTTTTTCACGCTACCTTAAGTGGTTATGTGGATTAGTTCATTCGTCAAAGGGGATTCATGCAAAGTATGAAGTAGACGTATTTATTGAAAGTATCAGAGCACATATTCCAAGAAACAGTTCATTGAATATGAATGAAATATCTGAAAAATCGTTAAATGAAGAAGAGATCAAAGTGCTTTTCCGTCTATTGGAAATTGGCGGGATTGAAAACCCTTTCCATAAGGAAGTACAGGTCAGGAACAGACTAATATTTACCTTGCTCTTAAATTTAGGTTTAAGGGCTGGAGAGTTGCTCAATCTTAAAATAGATGATTTTGATCTCAGAGACAACACTTTAAGTGTAGTCAGAAGACATGATTCAAAAGAAGATGGAAGATCTTATCAACCATTAGTAAAGACTGGAGAAAGGGTTATTCCGTTATCTGATGAGTTAGCCTGTGAAATTTTTGATTACATAAGCAATAGCAGAGAAAAAATGACAAAGAGGAAAAAGCATAATTTCTTATTGGTGGCTCATTGCACCGGAAAAAACGCAGGAGAACCCTTAAGCATTTCAGCTTATGAGAAGGTGATATCAACACTGAAACGAGCAAGTCCAGAGCTATATAATCTTTCAGGCCATAGGTTAAGGCACTCTTGGAATTATATGTATTCTAAAGGAATAGAAGGTGCTGAATTAGAATATAGTAGAAGGAAAGATTTAAGGAATTATCTAATGGGTTGGTCAAAGGAGTCAATAATGTGTGATAGATACAACTATAAATATA